>NZ_JBOGDD010000027.1:0-9687 GCF_050701675.1 Mycobacterium sp.
ATCTGGGGGTAGTAGTCGACGAACGCAGTTCACCGCCCGTGGCGCGGCGCGAGTTGGAGGGCGAACATCGGCAACCGTAGATCGTCTGTGTGCAAGGCCCGTTCGAGTGTGTGCCGCAGGTGGTCCCACGTTCGGGGATGCTGTTGGGCGTAGCGCGACAGCGTTGCTTCGGCGGCCTCGGGGGAGAGCAAGGTTGCGATGGCGGGGACGTTGCGGCGCCATCCCACGCTGACTCGGACGTGCGGATCGGCACGGAGGTTTCGGTACCACTGGGACGCTTCGCCGAATCCGGACACGATCACATACGTGTCGGCTGACGGCCTGTCGATGACCTCCAGGACGACCCGGCGCTGCAGATTGCTGCGACGTCCTCGATGCTCCAGCAGGAGCATCCGGTGGCCCAGTAGAAATCCAATTCTCAAGCGGTACAGCCATATCGGCGCTCGGACCAGTCGTCGAGTCTGCAGCATTCGGCCCATCAACGCGGACAGCCGGTCTGCTGAAGTCATGCAGGTTACCGCCCCTGACCGTTGAGGCTTCGGTGATGCAGTGCGGCAAGTCGGGCGTTGTACGCCGCCAAGGCCGCCTCGTCGTCGTCAAGGTCGATCGAGCCGTCGGTGTCCGCGCCGGTTCCGAGGGTTGCGTTCCACCGGACCCCGTCCAGCCACGGGCCGAGACTCGTACTCGCGCGATCGCCACCGGCGACCCACCGACCCCCGGTGACGACCATCAGGATCATCATCAGCCCGTCGCCACCGAACCACATGATTGCGCCTGCCGTGGATTGGTCGGCCAGGGCCGACGGCCCCCAATCGCGGGAGGCGGAGTACGCCGGTGCGAGTGCGGTATTGGTCATCATCAACACGATCCCGACCAAGGTGTCGGGGAACATGCAGATCGCAAGGATGATGAACCGCAGGAGGTGGGCAAGGGGCGGATCGGTGGTCAGTTCGTCGCCGGCCAGCGGGAGCAGCAGTAGGTAGCCGGCGACCAGGTAGAGGATCAATTCACCGTCGTGAATCCACATGTGCTGGCTCATCGCCTGCTGAAACCCGGTCAGGTGGGTCAGCACCAGCACCGCCGCGTAGAACGGGACGGTGAATCGTGGCGAGATCAGACCACGGAACACCAGTCCCGCTCGGACGCCGTCGACGCGCGCGCGAGTCGAGGGTCCGCAGGCCTCGTGCAGAAGCCGGATCGGCTGTGCCCACACCAGCAGTGCGGGCACCACCGTGATGAGCATCAAGTGCACGATCATGTGCACCCAGAACAACTGGTGACTGTAGACGGCAAGGGCGCTGTTGACGACGAGGACGAGAACCGCCACTGCCCATAGCGCGGAGACAATCCGCAACATGGGCCACGGGTGGCCGCTTCGGCGAAGTCGAATAAGCAGCGCGAGATATCCCGCCACCCCGAATGCGATCAGCAGGTCGGCCACGGGAGAGGACGTCCAGGTCGTCAGCACGGCGGTGCCGGTTCCCGGGGCGGGGTCCATCGTCATGGCGGCGCCGCGCACGGACTGTTCACCATTGCAGTATGCAATAGTTGTCTATGGGGTTGGTGCCAGGTTCACGAAAGACGGCTGGCGGCCCAGAGATGCGTCAGGAAGAGGAGTCCCATGCCAGCCCCCAGCGATCACGCAGCCGACGAGTCGGCGGACGCCATCACCGACGCGCTGCTCACGGCGTCCCGGCTGTTGATGGCGATCTCGGCGCGCTCCATCGCCGATCTCGATGAGACATTGACGATTCCGCAGTTCCGGACGTTGGTGATCCTGTCTACTCGGGGCCCGGTAAACCTCGCGACGCTGGCGGGACTGCTCGAGGTTCGGCCATCCACCACCGGCCGAATGGTGGATCGACTGGTCGGTGCGGGCCTCATCGACCGGCAACCGAATCCAGAGTCCCGCCGTGAACTGGTCGTCGATCTGACCGCGCGGGGCCGGGAGGTCGTGGCCGCGGTCACCGCAGGCCGACGCCGGAAGCTCGCCGAGATCGTGGTGAACATGCCCAACCGTGAGCGCCACGGTCTGATCCGCGCGCTGACCGCGTTCACCAAGGCCGGCGGGGAGCCCGCCGCCGCGCTGGAAATCGATGGATTCCTTGTCTGACAGCGCGCCGACGTTCTGGCGCCCAGAGGCAACGGATGGGAGTGAATGTCGTTGTTGGGAAAGATCTTTGCCGCGTGTCTGACGGTTGGTTGCCTCGCCAGCGCCTGTGCGGATCAGCCGCCGGGCTACCCGGCCCCCGCGTCGTCGCAGGCGGCCAGTCCGTCTGCTCTGGCGGCCACGGCGACCCGCGGCGGGGAGTTGGGCGCATTGACCGCACGTGGCGTCGTGAATGCCCTCAACAGAACGGGTTTCGCCGTCCCAAATCCCGTCGACACCACGGCGCAGGAGTGTCCCGCCGCTGGGTGCGACCAGTCGATCGTGACCGATACGCTCCGGGTCAAATCCTTTCAAACCACGGCCCGAGCCCAGGCCTACGCCGGGGACCAGGGTCTCGAACAAATCGAGACCATCGTCGTCGCGTTCGCGCCACCCGTGCCGAAGGCCGAGCAGGATCGCTACTGGGCGAAAATCCAATCGCTGGTGGGGTGAATCCGCACGATCGGAGGTGTGCCATGAATGAGGTTGCCCTGTCCCAGGGGCCGCTGCACTACCAGGACCGCGGCAGCGGCAGGTGCGTTGTTCTGATTCACGGTCTGTTCGTCAACAGCAGTGTGTGGAGCTGGCTGGTCCCTCTTCTGGAACGGGATATGCGCTGCATCATGCCGGATCTCCCGTTGGGGGCGCACCGAACGCCGCTCAATGGCGCGGACCTGTCGCCCCCGGGCCTGGCCCGCATGATCGCCGAATTCATCGAGCGGTTGGAGTTGGGCAGGGTCACTCTGGTCGGCAACGATACGGGCGGTGCACTGTGCCAGATCTTGTGCGCGAACCATCCCGAGGTCGTCGACCGTCTCGTGCTGACCAACTGCGATGCGTTCGAGAACTTCCCTCCTGCCGCATTCCGGGCGCTCGAACGTGCGGGCGCCGACATCCCATGGGCGATCGCGGGACTGGACCTCGTCCTGCGCGCGCGCACCTTGCGGCGCCTGATGCTGGCGGCAGTGCCTGTGACCGTCAAACCGCTGCCCGATGACGTGCTGGCAGCCTGGTTCGCGCCGCTTCGCGATCCGCGTATCCGGGCCGATCTGCGCGCTGTGTTGCGCGGCATCTCGCCCGAGCACACCCTGGCGGCCGGCGAACGGTTGAGGCGTTTCGACCGCCCGTCTTTGGTCGCATGGGGTACCCGCGACCGCTTCTTCCGCCTGCGCGACGCCGAGCGCCTCGCTCAGACCCTGCCGTGCGCGCGCCTCGAGACCATCGATGACGCCCGCACCTACGTTCAGGTCGATCAACCGCAGCGGCTGGCGGCGCTCATTGCGAGCTGAAACGGGGGCTGCCTCAGGGTCGTTCAGGCAGCCGGGTCGTCGGGTGCGGTGATGGGGTGGGTGCTGTGGTGTCCGCGTCCGGCGTGCAGTTGCAGGGCACTAGTGACCAGTGGGAAGTGGCTGAACGCTTGGGGCGTGTTGCCGAGTTGTCGCCCGGTGCCGGGATCCCATTCCTCGCTGAGCAGGCCGACGTCGTTGCGCAGTGTGAGTAGTCGCTCGAACAACGTGGTGGCTTGGGCTTGGCGGCCAGCCAGGTGCAGGGCATCGACCAGCCAGAACGAGCACGCCAGAAATAGTCCCTCGCCACCGGACAGGCCGTCGTCGGAGTCGATGGTGTTGTACCGCTTGACCAGTCCGCCTTCGGTGAGCTCGTTCTGGATGGCCGAGATGGTGCCGAGTACCCGGGGATCCTTCGGCGGCAGGAACCCTACGCGGGGGATCATCAGCAGGGCGGCGTCGAGGCCGGGGGCATCATAGGACTGCGTGAACGTGTTCCGGTCGGCGTCGTAGCCGTGAAGGAGAACGTCGGCGTGGATGGTGTCGGCGAGGGCTTCCCAGCGATCGGCCGGGCCGTGCAGTTCGGGATGGGTACGCACGGCGGTCGCCATGCGATTGGCGCCTACCCAGGCCAGAACCTTGGAGTGGGTGAAGTGCCTGCGCGCTCCGCGCATCTCCCAGAGTCCATTGTCGGGTTGGTCCCAGGCTCCCTCTAGATGATTCATCAACGCGACCTGCAGATCCCAGGCGTCATCCCGACGGGCGATCCCGGCGTTGCGTGCCAGGGCCAAACCGTCCAAGGTTTCACCCCACACGTCGAGTTGCAGTTGTTCGGAGGCGGCGTTGCCGGTTCGCACCGGCCGGGAATTCTCGTAGCCGGCCAGCCATGACAGTTCGGCCTCGGGGATGTAGCGGGTGCCGTCGAGGGCATACATGATCTTCAGGTCGTCGGGCTCCCCAGCGACGGCTCGCAGCAGCCATTCGCGCCAGGCCTTGGCTTCGGCGAGATATCCGGCGGAGATCAGGGCCTGCAGGGTGTAGGTCGAGTCCCGAAGCCAGCAGTAGCGGTAGTCCCAATTGCGGCCCCCGCCGATCTGTTCGGGCAATGACGTCGTGGCGGCCGCGACGATCCCGCCGGTGGGCTCGTAGGTCAGGGCTTTGAGCGTCACCAGCGACCGCTTGATGGCGTCCCGGTAGGGCCCGCGCACTGGATTGCCTTGCGCTGACCAGTCGGCCCAGAACGTCAGGGTGTCGCGCAGGGCGTGTTCGGCATCGACGGTCTTGGGGGCCGGTTGATGACTCTGGCTCCAGGTGAGCACGAAGGGCACCCGGTCCCCGGCACGCACGGTGAAGTCCGAAACGGTGCTCATCTCGTGACCCGTGGTGGGTGCCGGGGTGCGCAACCGGACCCGGTTGGGGCCTGCGAGAGCCTCGACCCGATCGTTGTGGTGGCGAACCCACGGCACCACCCGGCCGTATTCGAACCGGAGTTTCAGATCGGAGTGCATCGCGACGGCACCGTGTACGCCTTCGACGATCCGCACCACGTCCGGGGCGTGGCCGCGGGGCGGCATGAAGTCGATCACCCGCACGGTTCCGTCATGGGTCACCCATTCGGTTTCCAGCACGACGCTGTCGTCGACGTAACGGCGCCTGGTGCAGGTGCCCCCTGCGGCGGGGGCCAGTGACCAGTGTCCGGCATCCGGCGTGTCCAGCAACGCCGCGAAGCAGGCGGGGGAGTCGAACCGGGGCAGACAGAGCCAGTCGATGGACCCGGTGGTGCTCACCATCGCCGCTGTCTGTAGATCACTGAGCAGGGCGTAATCCTCGATCCGGGCCATGCCCAGATCATGCCACCGACGACCAGATCCCCCTTGGTAATGGAATCTTGCTGTGAGGATCCCTGGATCAAATCCCCATGGTGTCGTGAATTCGACTGCGCCCCTTGAGTTTGAGTATGGCTCGCACGGGGGACTCGGTGGGCGAAGCGACCGTCACCGTCAGGAGCCCACCATGTTGCTGCAAGACAAGTCAGTCGTAGTCACGGGCGGAAACAGCGGCATCGGGGAAGCCATCGTCCTCGCCGCAGCGGCCGAGGGCGCCAATGTCGTCGTCGACTTCTTGACTCACCCGGATGAGGCCACCTCGCTCATCGCGAAGGTCGAGGCCGCCGGCGGGCACGCGGTCGGCGTCGAGGCGGACGTGTCCCGTCCGGGGGATCTGCACACCATGATCCAGAAGGCGGTCGACAGTTACGGACGACTCGACGTCTTGATCAACAACGCCGGAATCGAAACCCGCACTTCACTACTCGACACCACCGAAGACGATTTCGACAAGGTGATCGCCGTCAATCTGAAGAGCGCGTTCTTCGGAACGCAGATCGCGGCCAAGCAGTTCATCAGTCAGGGCGACGGCGGAATGATACTGAACATCTCGTCGGTGCACGAGGACTGGCCGATGCCCGGCAATATCGCCTACTGCGTATCCAAGGGCGGAGTCAGGATGCTGACCCGAACCGCAGGAGTTGAACTCGGGCCTCACGACATCCGGGTCGTGAACATCGCCCCCGGCGCCGTAGCCACCCCGATCAACGCCTCGACGGAAGACGATCCGGAGAAGATGAAGGCGCTGGAGGCAGCGATCCCGCTGCAGCGCATCGCGCAACCATCTGACATCGCCGAAGTCGTCGTCTTTCTGGCCTCGGGTCACGCCCGCTACATGACTGCGACGACCGTCGTCGTCGATGGCGGGATCATGCAAGGCAGCGTCGGGCTGTGACGAGGACTGGGCAGTTCGCCTGCACCCAAGCGACCGGGTGTCGGACACCCGGTCGCTGGCAGGCGCTGACGTCAGGCCTGTACCGGCAGTGACGCCGTGTCCTCGTCATCGCTCGGCGGAGGCGGAGGTGGCGTCTTCCGGAAGTGGTTGTCGCCACGGGGGTAGACGACGAGCGGCCACCAGAACCACCGGCCCAACAGGGTTGCGATCGACGGCATGAGCAGGGAGCGCACGATGAGTGTGTCGACCAAGAGGCCGATGGCGATCGTGGAACCCATCTGCGCCAGCACGATCAAGTTGCTGCCCATCATCGCCGCCATGGTGGCCGCGAACACGAAACCGGCGGAGGTCACCACGCCTCCGGTGCCCGCCATGGAGCGGATGATGCCGGTCTTCAACCCCGCATGGATCTCATCCTTGAACCTGGACACCAGCAGCAGGTTGTAGTCCGATCCCACCGCCAGCAGGATGATGACGGACATCAACATGACGAGCCAGTGAACCGGCATGCCGAAGAGGTCCTGCCAGATCAGCACCGAGATACCGAAGGATGCGGCGATCGAGCTGGCCGCCGTAGTGACGATCGTGAGTGCTGCTACCGCACTTCGGGTCAGTATCAGCATGATCATGAAGATGAGCGTCAGCGCTGACACCACGGCGATCATGAGGTCGTACTTGGCGCCGTCGGCCATGTCGCGATAGGTAGCCGCCGTCCCACCGAGGTAGATCTTGGCGTCCGACAGCGACGACATCTTCAAGGCCTCCTGCGCGGCCTTGCGCTCCGAGTTGACCCGATTGATGCCCTCGACCGTCGCGGGATCGGTCTCGTGGGTGATGAACATGCGCGCGGACTTGCCGTCCGGTGACAGGAACATCTTCAGGCCGCGCTCGAAGTCCGGGTTCGTGAAGGCCTCCGGCGGTAGGAAGAACAGATCGTCGTTCTTCGCCTGGTCGAAGGCGGCGCCCATGGCAAGCGCGGTGTCGTTGGAGGCCTCCATCTGGTCGAGCAGGGCCTTCTGCGAGTTGTACGACGCCAGCGACAGGTCCCTGCTGGTCTTCATCGTGGCGATCGTCTGTGGCATGAGTGCGGTCAACTTCGGAGCGATGTCCGCGAGTTGGTCGGTGTTGGTCTGAACCGCTCCCGTCTGGTCGGTCACTCGGTCGATCCCGTCGAGGGAGTCGAAGAGAGACCGGACGGCGGTGCACAGGGGGATGTCGAAGCAGTGCGGTTCCCAGTAGAAGTAGTTGCGCATCGGCCTGAAGGTGTCGTCGAAGTCGGCGATGTGGTCGCGCAGTTCCTTGGTGGTCTCGAGCAGGTCCTGCGACTTGGCCGCCGAGTCCACCGTCAGTTGGGTCTGCTGGAGCGAGAGTTGGTACTGCTTCTCCAAGATGGCGATCGAGGCGTTCGTCGAATCGATCGTCCTGAGCTGGTCGGCCAATTGAGCCCGCTGGAACGGCAGGGTCATGTTGCTGGTCTGCCCCTGGATGCTCGTCTGGAACGGGATCGAGCTGTGCTGGATCGGAATGCCCAACGGCCGCGTGATGTTCTGCACCATCGCGATGCCCTCGGTGTGCATGACGTTGCGGGCGACCGCGTTCAAGACCAGCATGTCGGCGGGATTGCGCATGTCGTGGTTGGCGTTGACCATCAAGATGTCGGGGTTCATCCGCGCCTGCGTGAAGTGTCGGTCGGCGGCGGCGAAGCCGATGTTGGTCGGGGCGTCCTTCGGCAGGTAGTACTGGTCGTTGTAGGCCGGCTTGTAGCCAGGAATGGCCACGATGCCGATCAGCACCACGAACAGGCTCACCACGAAGATGGGCCCGGGCCAACGGACCACGGCCGTGCCGACCTTTCGCCAGAAACGGCTCTGCGGAGGGCGTTTGGACTCGTACAGCCCGATCTTGCTGCCGAGGAACAGGACGGCCGGACCCAGCGTCACCGCCGACGCTACGACCACGATCATGCCGATCGCGACGGGGGCGCCCATGGTGGCGAAGTAGGGCAGCCGCGCAAAACTGAGGCAGTACGTGGCGCCGGCGATCGTCAGACCCGAACCCACGATGACCGGAGCGACGGACTTGAACGTGGCGTAGTACGAGTCGTCTCGATCCAGGCCCATGCCGCGGTCTTCGCGGTAACGGCCGAAGATGAAGATGCCGTAGTCGGTGGCGGCGGCGATCGCCAGCATCGTCAGGATGTTGCCTGCGAACGTCGTCAGTCCGAACACGTCGTGCATGGCCAATACCGACACCACCCCACGCGCGGTCAACAAGCCGACGCCGGTCAGGAAGAGCTGGACCAAGGTGGTGCGAATCGAGCGGTACACGACCAGCAGCATGACTGCGATCGCGATGAGGGTGTACAGGGTGATCGACGCCAGGCTGGCGTTGCCGATGACGTGCAGGTCGTTGGTCAGCGCCGCCGGGCCTGCGACGTAGGCCTGTACGCCGGGTGGGGCCTTGGTCTCCTCGATGGCCTTGCGGACGGCGTCCACGCCCTCGTTGGCCAACGTCTGGCCCTGCTCGCCGGCCAGGTTGATCATCACGTAGGACGCCTTGCCGTCGGTGCTCTGCGCTCCGGCGGCGGTCAGCGTGTCACCCCAGAAGTCCTGGATGTGCTGAATGTGCTCGGGATCGGCCTGCAGCTTCTTGATGATCGCGTTGTAGTAGTCGTGCGCATCCGGGCCGAGGGGCTGCTGGCCCTCGATGACCACCATCACGGTGCTGTTGGAGTTGAACTCCTTGAAGTTGCCGCCCATCAACTTCATCGCCGTCATCGACGGTGCGTCCTCGGGGGCCATCGGCGCCGAGTGCAGCTCACCGACCACCTCGAGTTGAGGAGCGATCACGTTCACGATCGCCGCGACGGCGATCCAGAACAGGATGATCGGCACCGCCAGGATGCGGATCGTGTGGGGGAGGTAGGGCCGCTTGGGATGATCCGTGGTCTCGACGGGGGTCGCGTGGGTCATGCGGACTTCACCAGGCAGTAGGTCTGGGCTTCGATTCCATCGGCTGATTGCTCCTCACGCACGATTCCATTCACGGTGACGCGGCATCCAATCTGTTCGCCATCGGTGCGGGCCATGAGGCTGCCGCTGACGGTCGGCAACGTCGTCGACAGGGTGACCGACCATGGCAGCGGCACGGTGACCGTATGCACGTTCGCATCCGGGTCGAAATAACTGATCTGAGCGGTGCCCGAGCCGTACACGTCGTAGACCATGATCTTGGGGTTGAACTGGACGATCTCGACGCCTGCACCCGCGTTGGCATTGAGATCCTCGGAGGCGAACTGCTTGTGCAGCCGC
This sequence comes from Mycobacterium sp., assembly GCF_050701675.1. Taxonomy (GTDB): domain Bacteria; phylum Actinomycetota; class Actinomycetes; order Mycobacteriales; family Mycobacteriaceae; genus Mycobacterium. The sequence goes on from NZ_JBOGDD010000027.1 coordinate 9,528, forward strand.
GAAACGACCAGCCCCGACACCGCGAAGACCACGATCAACACCACCGGGATCCACACCTTCTTCAGCCCACGACCCACCGGAATAGCCTTCATCCGAACACCTTCCGCTGACCGACTGGCCGCGTCACGACCCTCGAGGGTCCAGCAACGCGGTTTGGTAC
>NZ_JBOGDD010000028.1:0-3581 GCF_050701675.1 Mycobacterium sp.
ACCAACAAGAGGGCCTCCTGGCCGGCGTCGACGACACCGCACGCAACATCGTCGGCCAACCTCTGGTCACCGTCGAGGAGTTCGTCAACGACCATCGCGCGCTCTTCGAACTGCACTACCCAAGGGCAGTCGCGTAGGTCGCGGAGAGTGACGCGAGCCATTCGCGTGATGGCTGTGGATGAACCCGCGACTGTGGATAGACCTGCCGCGCCCGATCTGAATTGTCGCCGCACGGTCGCACGATGTGGCCATGACGGAGACATGGAGTCGTGCGCAGATCGGCGCGCTCGGTGAACAATTGGCGGTCGAGCATCTGACTGCGAGTGGACTGCAGGTGCTGGTTCGCAACTGGCGCTGCCGATACGGGGAGCTGGACGTGATCGCCGCGGACACCGCGGCGCGGGTGGTGGTGTTCGTCGAGGTGAAGACGCGGACCACCGATCTGTACGGTGGCGTCGCGCAGGCGGTGACACCGCAGAAGGTGCGGCGGTTGCGCAGACTTGCGGGGCTGTGGCTCGCAGGCCAGGACACCAGTTGGGCGCAGGTGCGCATCGACGTCGTCGGCGTGCGCATCGGTCGCGGTCCGACGCCTGAGATCACCCATCTGCAGGGGGTGGGGTGATGACGCTGGGGCGGGCGTATTCGGTGGCGGTGCGCGGGGTGGACGGTGCGATCGTCGAGATCGAGGCGGACATCACCTCGGGACTACCAGGCGTGCACCTCGTTGGGCTTCCCGACGCCGCGCTGCAGGAGGCTCGCGATCGGGTTCGGGCGGCGATCACCAACTGCGGCAACACCTGGCCGATGGCGCGGCTGACCCTGGCGCTGTCACCCGCAACTCTGCCGAAGATGGGTTCGGTCTATGACATCGCCCTCTCGGTCGCGGTGCTCTCGGCGCATGAAGAGAAGTCGTGGGCACGTCTGGACAAGACCGTCCTGCTTGGTGAATTGGCGCTCGACGGACGCGTCCGGCCGGTCAAGGGAGTGCTGCCCGCGGTGCTGGCCGCCAAACGGGAAGGCTGGCCGACTGTCGTCGTGCCGATCGACAACCTCGCCGAGGCCAGTCTCGTCGACGGCATCGAGGTATCGGGCGTGCGGACTCTGCGGCAGTTGCAGGCCTGGTTGGACGGCAAGGGGCCACTCGACGACCGGATCATCGACGCACCGTCACTGCCGGAGCAGATAGCAGATCTCGCCGACGTCGTCGGACAGGCGCATGCGAGGTTCGCCGTCGAGGTCGCTGCCGCAGGTGCGCACCACCTCATGCTGACCGGCCCTCCTGGGGTGGGCAAGACCATGCTGGCACAACGCCTCCCGGGTCTACTGCCGCCGCTCACCCACGCCGAATCCCTCGAGGTGACAGCCATTCACTCGGTCGCGGGCCTTCTGTCGGGCGGCACCCCGCTCATCACCCGGCCGATATTCGTCGCTCCACATCACAGCTCCACCGTCGCGGCGTTGGTCGGCGGCGGCTCGGGGATGGCACGCCCCGGCGCGGTCAGCCGTGCGCATCGCGGGGTGTTGTTCCTCGACGAATGCGCGGAGATAGGTTCCAGTGTGCTCGAGGCGCTGCGAACACCGTTGGAAGACGGTGAGATTCGTCTCGCCAGGCGTGACGGTGTCGCTTGTTACCCCGCGAGGTTCCAGCTCGTCCTCGCCGCCAACCCGTGCCCGTGCGCACCGGCCAATCCGAGCGACTGCATCTGCCCCGCGGCGGCAAAACGCCGGTACCTGGGAAAGCTGTCCGGGCCTCTGATGGACCGCGTCGACCTTCGCGTCGAGCTGCATCGCGCCAGGTCCGCGGCGATCAACGCGGTCGACGGAGAGTCCACCGCCACTGTCCGCGAACGGGTGGCGGAAGCGCGTGCCGCCGCCGCGGCGCGGTGGGCTCCGCACGGTGTCCGCACCAATGCCGAGGTTAGCGGCGCCCTTCTCCGTCGACGGTTTCGGCCGCCACGCGATGTCATGGAGCCGCTGCGGGCGGCTCTCGATCGGGGGGCGCTGAGCATCCGCGGACTCGATCGGACCATGCGGGTCGCGTGGACGCTCGCCGACCTGGCGGGACGCACGTCACCGGTATTGGACGACGTGAACACCGCGCTCAGCTTCCGTCAGGTGGGTGCGTGATGGACGAAGAAGCCCTGGCCTGGGCGTACCTATCCCGGGTAGTAGAACCACCGTCGCGCGAACTGGGCGCCTTGGTGGCAGCACGTGGGCCCGTCGAGGCCGCCGACTGCGTCAAGCGCGGCAAGGTCACCGCAGAACTCGCCAGGATCACCGAAGCGCGACGCGAATTCGACTGCGCAGCAGATGACCTGGATGTCCTGGCCAGACTGGGTGGTCGCCTGGTCACCCCAGCCGACGCTGAGTGGCCGTTGCTCGCGTTCACGTCCTTTCGCGGTGTTCCGCTCGAACGGTCGTCCCGGGACTCCCCGTTGGTGCTGTGGGTCGTCGGTGAGGACTCGCTCGCCGATGTCACCGAACGCGCATGTTCGATCGTCGGGACGAGGGCGTCGACTTCCTACGGCGAACGGATTGCGGCCGATCTGAGTGCCGGTCTCGCGGAACGCGACGTCGCGATCGTGTCCGGTGGCGCCTTCGGCATCGACGGGATGGCGCATCGAGCGGCACTCGGCGCGGACGGGCTCACCGTCGCGGTGCTCGCGGGCGGGGTGGACGTACCCTATCCGGCCGCGCACTCGGCGATGTTGCGGCGCGTTGCAGAGAAGGGACTGCTCGTCAGCGAGTACCCGCCGGGGATCCGGCCCGCCCGTCATCGGTTCCTGACGCGCAACCGGCTGGTGGCCGCGCTATCCGGAGCTACGGTCGTGGTGGAGGCGGGCCTGCGGAGTGGCGCCGCCAACACCGCCTCGTGGGCGAGAGCCCTCGGGCGGCCGGTGTGCGCGGTGCCGGGACCGGTCACGTCCTCGGCATCGGCCGGCTGCCACGTGCTGATCAGGGATGGCGCCTTCCTCGTGACCCGCGTCGACGAAGTCGTCGAATTCGTCGGAGCGGCAGGTGAACTCGCATCGGAACCCGAGCGGCCCACCTCACCACTGGACGAATTGAGTGAGGCCGAACTGCGGACGTACGACGCGCTGCCCGCACGTGGATTCCGCAGCGTTGATCAGATCGCGGTGGCCGCCGGACTGCCTGCCACCCAGCTGCTTGGTCCGCTCGCGTCCATGGAACTCGCCGGTCTGGTGGTCCGTCGCGAGGGGCGTTGGGGCTTGCGCTCCAAGAAGTAGGCGGCAGGGGGTGGTCGTACGGTAGGCGGCCACTCAGCCCGGGTCGCTCGTATAGTCGAAGACGCAAACTGACGATCGTTATGAGGTGACTGTGGCAGGGCGTCCGATCCACACATTCGAAGTGGTACGCAGCGAGCAGCTGACGCCGCACATGGTCAGGGTCGTATTGGGTGGCGGCTTCGAGACCTTCAAACCCGTCGAGTTCACCGACTCCTACGTCAAGATCGTGCTGCCAAGGTCCGGCACCGACGTGTCCGCGCTGCCGACGCCGTTGACGCTCGACAGCTTCAAGGAGCTGCCCGACGAGCACCAACCGGCCGTCCGCACCTATAC
>NZ_JBOGDD010000029.1:0-7453 GCF_050701675.1 Mycobacterium sp.
CCCGCGAACAGCGGCCGCACCAGGCAGCGGGAGCGTTGCTCCTTCTTCTCGCCTGTGCATGAAAGTGACCCGATCGACACCATAGGTTCACCTCGCGGACGGCACGTCAGCCGATCAAGATCGCCGCATCTTCGGTAGCCTCGCTTTCGGGCTTGATCGTCTACTGCGGTAGCCCGCCGACTGGAAACGGCTCATCCTCGACTGCGGAGACGTCTTGAACGAGCACAGATCGGTTTCGACGTGAGCGGCATGATCACCGGGTCTGCCGCCTCGAAGGTTTCGGCCGTCGACGAGGAGATCCCGGAGATTCTGCGCGGTGACGACGACCTTCCGCAGGTGCTCGCCGACACGTTCGCCGACTTCTTTCACGCCCCTCGCGCCCGTGGGCTGATTCACCTCGTCTGCGCTGCTACCGCAATCGTCGCAGGTGCGGTCCTGGTGCCCGTCGCATGGCTGATGGCCTCACCGAAGGCCGGGCTGGCGACCCTTGTCTACACGGCGACGATCGTCGGCATGTTCACCGTCAGCGCGATCTACCACCGCGTTCAATGGAAGAGCCCGGACGCTCGGAAGTGGATGAAGCGAGCCGACCACTCGATGATCTTCATCTTCATCGCAGGCAGCTACACGCCGTTCGTGCTCCTGGCCATGCCGCCACCCACCGCTGAGCTGGTATTGACCATCGTCTACGCCGGCGCGGCGGCTGGGGTGGCACTGAAGATGTTCTGGCCGTCCTCGCCCAGGTGGGTCGGCGTGCCGCTGTACCTCCTGCTCGGTTACGCGGCGATCTGGTTCGCGCCGGCGCTTCTGACCGGTGGTGGCGTCGTCGTCGTCGCCCTGCTGATCGCCGGCGGGGTGCTGTACAACATCGGCGCCGTGCTCTACGGCGTGCGCTGGCCCAACCCGTGGCCACAGACGTTCGGCTATCACGAGTTCTTCCATGCGTTCACCGCTGCGGCAGCGATCTGCCACTACATCGCGATCTGGTTCGTCGTTCTCCGGTAGGCGACGGCCGTTCGGCTACTTGAGCGGCAGCCCGGTGATCGCCCTTGCCATGACCAGCCGCTGGATCTCGCTGGTGCCCTCGAAGATCGTGAAGATCTTGGCGTCGCGGTGCATGCGCTCAACGGGGTAGTCCCGCGTGTAGCCGTTGCCGCCGAGGATCTGGATGGCCTCGTCGGTGACGTAGACGGCGGTCTCGCTGGCCGCGAGCTTGGCCATCGAGCCCTCGGCGTTGACGAACGGCTTGTCGTTGCGGGCCATCCAGCCGGCCCGCCACACCAGCAGTCGCGCGGTGTCGATCCTGGTCCTCATGTCGGCGAGCTTGAACGCGATCACCTGGAAGTCACCGATCTTGCGGCCGAACTGTTCGCGCTGCTGGGCGTATTCGAGCGCGTACTCGTAAGCCGCGCGTGCCACGCCGAGGGCCATCGCGCCGACCGTCGGGCGCGTCCGCTCGAACGTCTTCATCGCTGCTTGGCCCGCCGAGCTCTTGCCGTCGCGCGCCTTGGCGATCCGCTCGTCGAACTTGTCCTTGCCGCCGATGATGAGCCTGCCCGGAATCCGGACGTCGTCGAGAACGACCTCTGCGGTGTGCGAGGCACGGATGCCGTGCTTCTTGAACTTCTGTCCCTGACTGAAGCCCTTCGTGCCGGGCGGGATGATGAACGTGGCCTGTCCGCGGGACCCCAGTTCGGGATGAACCGACGCCACGACGATGTGGACGTTGGCGATGCCTCCGTTCGTCGCCCAGGTCTTCGTGCCGTTGATGACCCACTCGTCGTTGGCTTCGTCGTAACGGGCCCGGGTGATGATGGCCGATACGTCCGAGCCTGCGCCCGGCTCCGACGCGCAGAAGGACGCCAGGAGCGGCTCGTCCACCGTGCCGAACATCTGCGGGAGCCACTCCCCCATCTGCTCGGGCGTTCCGGTGGCTGCGAGGGAGGCGGCAGCGAGTCCCGTGCCCAGGATCGACAGGGCGATGCCCGCATCACCCCAGAACATCTCCTCGAACACCGTGAGGAGGCCCAGACCACTCGGCTCGGCGGCCTGGGTGGCAAACAGCTCCACCGAGTAGAGACCGACTTTGGCTGCTTCTTGGATGATGGGCCACGGCGTCTCCTCACGCTCGTCCCATTCGGCAGCCGCTGGCCGGACGACCCGCTCGGCGAAGTCGTGGACCCAGTCGCGCACCTCAATGACGTCATCGGACAGCTCGAGTGAAAACGTCATGGCGACAAGTCCTTTCGGCGAATTCTTCTCGCACGTCAGTGGCCGGGGGGATGCGCGAGGCAACCACGTCCCTACTGGGTGAACAACTGTACACAGCTCGCCTGGTGATGAGCCAAGGGGTCGCACCCGGAGCGAGTTCTTCGCGTCATGGCAGCGGTCGGCGTCCCAGTTGTGGCAGCGTTACTCCGACACGGAACTGGCCGTCAACCTCGACTTCCCGACCGACACCGCCAAACGTCTGCGCACGCGCACCGAGGCAGTCACGGGAAGGGGAGGTGGCGCGCCTCCATCAACCAGGAACGACGTGACGCCGCACGACGAGTCGAGTGAGCCGCCCAGATCCTCGACGGCGCGCCTCGGCATCGGCTATGCGACGGGGCTGACCTTCGCGCACCTGCTCACCGCGGCCGAGGTGCTCGCGGTCGTGTGGGCGTTGAGCGGCCAGACCTTCGGCGACACCCAGGCATTGCAGACCCGGTCGAACGTGATCATCCTCGCCGTGGTGGTAGCGCTGGGGACGGTCGTGGCGGCGGTCGGCGGCTACCTCAACATCGCGCCGTCGCTGCGCTGGTTCGCCGCAGGCGTCGATCCCGACGCCAAACAGCGACACGCCGCGATCAACATCGTGCGGCACCAATCCGCCCTGCTGCTCGGCATCTGGGGCGTCAGCGGCGCCGTCCTGATCCTGGCCAATCGCGACGTCGGAATCGGTCCGATGGCCCTGATCGTGTTCGCGGTCGCCTTCGGCAGCACGTCGACCGTGAGTACCAGCCTGCTGTTCACTCAGCGCATCTTCCGGCAGGTCGTAGCGGCCGCCACCGGCGGCGACTCCGTCAGTCGCACGACCGCCCCGGGGATCGCCACCCGACTGGTGATGATGTGGCTGGTCAACAGCGCATTGCCCAGCGCGACGATCGTGGGACTGATCCTGTGCAAGGCCAACGGTTGGCTGATTCCCACGACCGCCTCGTTGGACGTTCCGATCGTCGTCCTTTCCGTGGTGGCGGTGCTGCTCGGCCTGCGCGCACTGATCCTGGTCGCCCGGTCGATCGCCGATCCGGTGCGCGACGTCGTCGACGCGATGGCGGAGGTCGAGCGTGGGTATCTTGGGCGCACCGTCGACGTGTACGAGCAGTCCGAAATCGGCAGGCTTCAGCGCGGTTTCAACCGCATGGTCGCCGGCCTCAGCGAGCGTGACCGGCTGCGCGACCTGTTCGGTCGCCACGTCCGACCCGACGTCGTGACGCTCGCCATCGAAGGCGACGACTCGCTGTCCGGTGAGGTCCGCGACGTCGCGATCCTGTTCATCGACCTCGCGGGATCCACTCAGTTGGCCGCCAGTCTCACGCCGCCCGAGATCGCGGCCGTGCTCAACGACTTCTTTCAGATCGTCGTGGCCGCCGTTGATGAACACGACGGCGTGATCAATCAGTTCCAGGGCGACGCCGCCCTCGCCATCTTCGGCGCTCCCGTCGAGGCCGACGGGGCCGCCACCGCCGCGCTGACCGCGGCGCGTGCACTGGCCGCCGCCCTGAGACGACTGCCCGTCGTGGACTTCGGCATCGGTGTTTCGGCCGGGTCCGTCTTCGCAGGCAACATCGGCGCAGAGAATCGCTACGGGTACACGGTGATCGGCGATCCGGTCAACGAGGCCGCGCGACTTGCCGATACGGCGAAGTCGACACCGGGCAGAGTGATGGCCTCGGGGCCCGCCATCTCCCGCGCCGAGGTCGCCGAAGCGCGACGGTGGACCCCCCGCGGCTCCGTGGCTCTGCGTGGCAGGGCCGAGGCCACGCAGGTGTCGGTTCCACGTGAGGCCGGAGACCACGATGGCGAGCATGACGACCGTTGAGCCCTTCCGCATCGCCGACTTACTCGCCGACCTTCGCCACGGTGCGGCGTGAGTCAGTCAGGCTCCCGTTGTTTCGCCGTCGTGATTTCTGACGCGCAATACGAACGCCGCCAACGCCAGAACGAGGACCACAGCGCCCAGTACGCCGATCTCGACGACCGCACGAGAGAACTCCGGGCCCCTCTCCAGCAGTGTCGCGGCCTCCACCGACAGGACGACGATCTCCTTGATGCCGGCGAGAATGCCCACGACGAGAAACGGTTCCGCGACGATTTCGTGTGACCGCAGGCAGGCGCGCACGGCGTACAGGAGCTCGACGAAGATGAACAGCAGCAGGAGCCCATCGAGGATCTCGAGCATCAGAGTCGACGCCGACGTGTTCCGGAGTCGGAGCAGCGTGTTGAACTGCGCAACGAGAAGCGCCACCGATCCAAGGGCAAGGACGACGGCGACGCCCCAGTAGACGGCGTCCTCGACGCCACTCAGTACCCGGTCGGCCAAGCGTTGCCGACCCTCTTCGTCCTTTGCGACGTCGTCGTCGACGTCCTCGTCCTTGGCCATCCGAACGTCAGCGGTTCAGCCACCAGATACGGCTCGACAGCGCCGTGGCGAACGCGCACCAGAGAGGGTAGGGCCATAGAACCCGGGCGGGACGGCCCTTGACTCGCACTGCGCGCCGCGTCAGGTCGGCACTGCTGACGGCAAGTGCACCGGCGAGGAGTGCGGAGACCCCGAGCTGTCGACGGTTGAAGAAAAGCCACGACCAGGTGCCGTTGAGAAGGAGGTTCAGTGCCAGCAGGCCGGAGAATGCACGGGCCTGGTCATGCGCACCGCGCCCGCCGAGTTCATCGATGGTCGCGGCCGAGACACCCGCGATGTCGGCATAGAGCAGTGGCCAGACAATGGGAAAGACCTGTCGGGGCGGCTGGAAGCTGGGCTTGCTGAGTTTCTCGTACCAGTCCGATTTAACGGCGGGGCCGCTCGCCAGACCTCCGATGGCGGCAGTGAGGAACGCCGCGCCCGCGGTCTTGGCAAGAGTACTGCGATGCATGTGAGTTCCTTCCGCGCAAAACGGTGTTCCCATGTGGCCTGATGGACAAACACGGTGATGACGCCCCGGCGATGACGACGCGATCCGCTTCTACGAGCGGCGCGAGTGCGGACCGACGTGGCGGTGCCGGTCAAGTTTCGAGGGCTGAAAAGCGGAATCGGCGACTGAGCAACGCCAACACCTAGGGATTCCATTGTCGGAATGTAAATTCGTTGCGGAATCGCTTGCGAACGTCGTCAAGATCGGCGATGGTTTACCCATAGCGCGCGGAGAGTGTTGCCCACGATTTGCCTGGGGGGCAGTTCTTCGTGCCGACATAGGGAGGTCGTCCTGACCGGCACACACAGCACCGCCGTTGACAGCGCGACGGGAGGTGATACGGGTACCCGCGAGCCGGGCCGCCCGGTCATCGAGATCGACCACGTCACCAAGCGATTCGATGACTACGTCGCCGTCGCCGACGCCGACTTCTCCATCGGGTCCGGAGAGTTCTTCTCGATGCTCGGTCCCTCTGGCTGCGGGAAGACGACCACGCTTCGCATGATCGCAGGTTTCGAGACGCCCACCGAGGGCGCGATCCGCCTCGAGGGCGCCGACGTATCGAGGGTGTCCCCGCACAAGCGCAACGTCAACACGGTGTTCCAGCACTACGCCCTCTTCCCGCACATGACGGTGTGGGACAACGTGGCCTACGGACCGCGCAGCAAGAAGATCGACAAGGCGGAAGTGAAGCGCCGGGTCGACGAGTTGCTAGAAATCGTCCGTCTCACCGACTTCGCCAAACGCAGGCCCGCCCAACTATCGGGCGGACAACAGCAACGCGTCGCACTGGCCAGGGCGCTGGTCAACTACCCAAGCGCGCTATTGCTCGACGAGCCTCTTGGCGCGCTCGATCTCAAGTTGCGGCACGTCATGCAGTTCGAGCTCAAGCGCATTCAACGGGAAGTCGGCATCACGTTCGTCTACGTGACGCACGATCAAGAAGAAGCGCTGACGATGAGTGACCGCATCGCCGTGATGAACGCCGGAAACGTCGAACAGATCGGCGCTCCCACGGAGATCTACGACCGCCCGTCCACGGTGTTCGTCGCCGGCTTCATTGGCCAGGCCAACATGTGGCACGGCCAGCAGAAGGGAATGGACGGAAACTTCGCCCAACTCTCGGTGCTGGGCACGATCCTGCGCGCCAGGCCCGGCGACACCACCATCGAGACCGGCGGCCAGGCCACGCTCATGGTGCGTCCCGAGCGCGTACGGGTGTCGATGGAAGCGCCGTCGGGCGACGTTTCCGGCGTGCCTGCGACGGTCACCGACCTCACGTTCCAGGGCCCAGTCTTGCGCCTTCAACTCGCGGCCGCCGACGGATCCCCGATCCTTTCCCACGTGGGCCCGGAGCAGGATCTGCCGATGCTGCGCCCTGGCGATCAGGTTCACGTGAGCTGGGCGCCCGACGCGTCGCTGGTCCTGCCCGCCGCCGACATTCCCACCACCGAGGATCTCGAGGAGATGCTCGACGATTCCTAGACGTTGAGTCGTGCTACCGCTGACCGCCAGGTCACCCCTCCCCCGGATTCATGAAAGGCATCCCAGCCATGGCCTCCTCGAACAATCAAGGCATCAATCCCGCATCGTTGTCCCGTCTCGCATCGAACCGGACCAACCGACGGCGGTTCCTGGGCGGCGGCGCTGCCGCCGCGGCGGCGTTCGTGCTAGGACCGTCATTCCTGGCGGCCTGCGGTTCCAGCACTACGACGAGTTCCAGTTCGACGTCGGCAGCACCGGATGACGGCAAGCCGGCTACCGGCACTCTGCGGATCTCGAACTGGCCGCTCTACATGGCCGACGGGTTCGTCGCCGCCTTCCAGACCGCCAGTGGTCTGACCGTGGACTACAAGGAAGACTTCAACGACAACGAGCAGTGGTTCGCCAAGAACAAGGAGCCGTTGTCACGCAAACAGGACATCGGCGCCGACCTGGCGGTGCCCACGCAATTCATGGCGCTGCGGCTCAAGCAACTCGGCTGGCTCAACGAGATCAGCGACACTCGGGTGTCCAACAGGAAGAACCTGAGGCCCGACCTGTTGAACGACACGTCGGACCCGGGCCGCAAGTACACCGCCCCGTACATGAGCGGCATGGTGGGTCTGGCCTACAACAAGGCCGCGACCGGCCGTCCGATCACCAAGATCGACGACCTGTGGGATCCCAAGTTCAAGGGCAAGGTCAGCCTGCTGTCCGACATGCAGGATGGCCTCGGCATGATCATGACGTCGCAGGGCGGCAACATCGCCGATCCCACCGCGGACGCCGTTCAGAAG
>NZ_JBOGDD010000030.1:0-4443 GCF_050701675.1 Mycobacterium sp.
CGTCGGTGATCTCCTCGGCGCGGTCAAGGACGGTCGCCCGTCGGGTCACCGTCGGAGACGACAGCCCCGGTGACCACAGGCACGCTTCCCTGACGCCGCCCGCCAACGACGTCACCTCGATCTCTCCGTCGAAGCCGAGTCGCCTGACCTGATCGAAATCGATTCCGGGAGCGCACTTCACGACGAGGTCCCGGTCGGAGTACACCTCGAGCAACTCGTCGAGCGCGGGCGTGTAGTCGCGCGGGTGGAACCGTCGCCGACCCGCGCTGCGCCGCGCCGGATCGGCGATCACTGCGGTGTTCCGCGTGACGGGCCGAAGAGCGTCGGCCCGGCACAGCGCGACGCCGGCTCCGTCATTTGCCAGGTTGTGCCTCGCCATCACCAGGCGGACCTCGTCGAGGTCGCTGCCGACGACGTAGTCCGCTGAGTGTCGCAGAGCCGCGAGTTCGGTTCCGATGGAACAGGTCACGTCGTGCACGGCCCTGCCCGAGAGTCGGTCGGCGCGGTGCGCTGCCACCGCTGCGGCCGTAGCCTGCTCCAACGACTCCGCAGTGAAGAGCCAGCCCGAGGCGTCGACGAACTTGGCCGTGGCCCTGCGCCGCAGCAAGGTCGTCTCGATCAGTACGGGTGCGCGGTCGCCGAAGCGGCCACGCGCCGAGGCGATGTCGGAGATCCGGCTGGCGTCGCTCAGCGCCAAGCCCTCCAGGTCGGCCAGCGCATCCCGGCCCTCGGCACCGCTGAGGTACGCGACGTCGTCGAGAGTGAACCGCAGTCCGGCACCGTTCAGGACGGTTTGACCCCGGTGACCATCACGTTGTAAAACCAGCCCTTCGGGACGACGTGGCGCCAGACATTCGAATCCACCCAGCTCAGCGTCGTCCAACCGTTGAAGGCGAACTTCGCCCAGCCCCAACCCAACTTGCCTGCGGGAACGGTCGATTCGAACGTCCGGACCGGCCAGCCCAGCATCGCCGCCGTGAACTCCTCGCTGGAGGTCTGCACCTGCACGGCACCCGCGTTGGCGGCCATGCGCTCGAGGTCACCTGGATCGAAGGTGTGCAGATCGACGATCCACTCCAACGCGGCCGCGCGTGAGTTCTCGTCGAGTTCTTCCTGCGGCCGACGCCAGCTGGAAAGCCCTGGCAGCTTCATCGCGCGGACGGTCGTCTTCCAGGTCAGATCGGCCAGCGCGCGGGCATAGGTGTTGCCGACCTTGGTCGGTTCACCGGCGAACACGAAGCGCCCGCCGGGCTTGAGCACCCGGACCACTTCGCGCAACGACAGCTCGACGTCGGGGATGTGGTGCAGCACGGCGTGGCCGACGACCAGATCGAAGGTGTCGTCCTCGTACGGGATGCCCTCGGCGTCGGCGACTCTGCCGTCGACGTCCAACCCCAACGACAGGCCGTTGCGGGTGGCCACCTTGACCATGCCCGGCGACAGATCGGTGACCGAACCGCGCCGTGCCACCCCGGCCTGAATCAGGTTCAGCAGGAAGAACCCGGTGCCGCAACCCAGCTCGAGGGCGCGGTCGTAGGGCAACTCGCGCTGGACGTCGTCCGGCACGATCGCGTCGAACCGTCCGCGGGCGTAGTCGATGCAGCGCTGGTCATACGAGATCGACCACTTGTCGTCGTAGGACTCGGCCTCCCAGTCGTGGTAGAGCACCTGCGCCAACTTCGTGTCGTGGCGGGCGGCCTCGACCTCCTCCGCGGTGGCGTGCGGGTTCGGCGCCGGAGCCGCCCCGGGCTCTCGATCGGTACTCGTCATGTAGGGCAGCCTAATGGCCGGGGCTGGCGCGGTTCGAGCTAGCGGGTCCTACGGGCACGTCACATGCTCTTCGCGCACGCTCTCATCGCCAGAACGCGGCCTTGGCAGCCGCCAGGACCTGCGCGGGGACGCCCACGAAACGTTGGGCCCAGGCGACGGCCGAGTCGTACACGTGGTCGGGCGCGACCATCTCGTCGACCAGCCCCAACGCGAGTGCCTCCTCGGCCGCGGCGAACCGCCCGCTGAACGCCAACTCCCTGGCCTTGCTGTCCCCGATCGCGCGGGCCAGCCGCTTGGCCGCACCCTCGCTCGGCGCCAGCCCGTCGAGGATCTGTGTCACGCCCCACTTGACGTTGTCGCCACCGATGCGCCAGTCCGCGGCCAACGCGAGGGTGAGGCCGCTGCCGAGCGCGTAGCCGGTGACCGCGGCGACCGTCGGCTTGGGGATCGCTGCCACGGCGTCGACGGCGTGCTGGCACACCCGCCCGGCGACGACTAGGCCCTCGGCGTCGAGGGTGCGCAGCTCTGCCACGTCGTCCCCCGCGGAGAAGATCTCGTGGCCGCCGAACACGACGACGGCGGCGGCGTCCGTCCGCTCGCCGAGCTCCGCGGCGGTCGCGATGATCTCGCGGCACATCTGCCGGGTCAACATGTTCGTCGGTGGCCGTGACAACAGCAAGGTGCCGACGCCGTCGCTGACGTGTGCGCTGACGAACTCGTGCACTACGTCGATTCCCCGGTCGCTTCGCTCTTGCCCGCCGGACCGTAACCGTCTGGTCCACGCCGATTGCGCGCCTCGTTGTACCGCTCGCTGTTGAAGAACTCGATCTCCCAGTTGCCGGTCTTCTTGTCGGCGGCCAGATGGGGTTCGACCGCAACGATCTTGCGATCGACCGCGAGCACCTCGGCGACGGTGCGGCCGTTGAGCGAATCGAGTTGCGTCCAGGTCGGCGGCAGCAGGAACGACCGACCCTCGGCGAACTCGTCGAGGCCTGCCTGCGGCGTGCTCCAGAACGCCTGGTCGGTCTCGGTGTTCTCACCGTCGGCGCGCTGGCCCTCGGGTAGCGCACCGACGAAGAAGTAGGTGTCGTAGCGCCGGGTGCGTTCCTCCTTGGGTGTCACCCAGTTCGCCCAGGGCCGCAGCAGATCGGCTCGCAGCACCAGCTTCTCGGCGCGCAGGAAGTCGGCGAAGGACAGCGAGTGGTTGGCCAGCGCCGCCCGCTCCGCGGAGTACACCGAGGCGTCGTCGACAAGTAGATCGGCGTCGTCGGCAGGCCCCGCGAACAGCACGCCGGACTCCTCGAACGTCTCGCGTGCCGCGGCGCACACCAGTGCCTCGGCCAGATCGGTGTCGACGCCGAGTCGCTCGGCCCACCACGATGGCTCGGGGCCGAACCAGGCGATGTCGGCGTTCCTGTCGCGGTCGTCGACTCCGCCGCCGGGGAACACCATGACGCCGGCCACGAAGTCCATCGCCGAGTGCCGGCGCATGAGGAACACCTTGATCCCAGCGGCCGTGTCGCGGACGAGCATGACCGTGGCCGCCGGCCTCGGTGTCAGCGGTGCTTCGACCGGATCGGTCACGTGGCCCTCCTCCTGTGCGCCGCGCGGCTCCGGGTGCGACGCGCGAAGTAGCGCCCGTCGATGACGTCGAGGGCGATCGATTGTCCGAACGCCGTCGACAGATTCTCCGAGGTGAGCACGTCGGTCAGCAGCCCGGAGGCGACGACCTTGCCCTCGGAGAGCAGCAGGCAGTGGCTGAATCCCTGCGGGATCTCCTCGACGTGGTGAGTGACGAGCACGATCGCCGGGGCGTCCGGGTCGGCCGCCAGATCGGCCAGCCGGGCCACCAGTTCTTCGCGCCCGCCGAGGTCGAGGCCGGCGGCCGGTTCGTCGAGCAACAGCAGTTCGGGGTCGGTCATCAGCGAGCGGGCGATCAGGACCCGCTTGCGTTCCCCCTCCGACAGGGTGCCGTAGGTGCGTTCTGCAAGATGTTCTGCACCAAGGCTTTCCAGCATGTCGACGGCCTGCTCGTAGTCGACGTCGTCGTACTTCTCGCGCCAGCGACCCAGGACGGCGTAGCCGGCCGACACCACCAGATCGCGCACCACTTCGTCATCGGGAATCCGCTGACTCAGCGCCGACGAGCTCAGTCCCACCCGCGCCCGCAGCTCCGACATGTCGGTCCTGCCGAGGCGTTCGCCGAGCACGTACGCGGTCCCCGACGACGGGTGTTCCATGGCGGCGGCGATGCGCAGCAGCGACGTCTTCCCCGCGCCGTTCGGGCCGATGACGACCCAGCGTTCGTCGAGTTCCACCGCCCAGGTGACGGGTCCGACGAGGGTCTTGCCGCCCCGTCGCAGCGTGATCCTCGCGAAGTCGATCAGCAGGTCTGGGTCGACGGCATCGTCTCGGTCGTCACGATCGCTGGGGCCGGGGGCTGGCACTCGCCCATCGTAGTCAGGCGCGGTTCGGTGAACGCCCACCCGCTCGCCGCGAGCCACCGTGGCGGCGTCACCTTCAGAATCAGCTGCACCAGCGGGCCGATGCCGACCGCGTAGACGAGCGTGCCGACCCCGACGGTTCCGCCGAGCAGCCAACCGACCGTCAGCACACTCGCCTCGATCGACGTGCGCACCAGCCGGACGGACAGTCCGGTCCGCGCCACCAGGC
>NZ_JBOGDD010000031.1:0-2239 GCF_050701675.1 Mycobacterium sp.
GCGGGAGCAACGCGTTCCCGTCTCGCAGCACGGCGAGCCGCCGTCCATAGATTCGCTCCAGCCGCCCTCCCGCCTGCTCGACGTATCCGAGCAGCGGTCGGAAGGGTCGGGCGCGAAGCAACGGAACCGTATTCATATATTTCCCCGACGGTCGTGCGTGGCGCGAATTGACAGGCGAATCTCGCACCGATTTCGCAATAATTCGACGACTGCGAAGTATTTTGGGGAGGAAGGATCGTTGCTCCACGCGCGCGTTTCGATCGGCTGGGTGTTTGTTCTCGTCTCGGTTCTCGTCGTTCCGCTTGCGGCGCTCGCGCAGCAAGCTGCGCCGCCGCCGGGGTCGCCCGCTGCCACGACCACGATCACCGGCAAGCAACTCCCGGCGCCTGATCCGAAGTTCGGTGGCGTGATCAAGGACGACGCCCTGCAGTCGAAATACTGGTGGGCGCCTCGGATCGTTCCACCCAAGCAGGCGCCGAACATCCTGCTGATCATCACGGATGATTCCGGCTTCGGCGTTCCCAGCACGTTCGGCGGCGTCATCCCGACGCCGACGATGGATCGCGTCGCGACCAGCGGCCTTCGCTTCAACAACATCCATTCCACCGCGCTCTGCTCGCCGACGCGCGCCGCGCTCATCACCGGGCGCAACCACCACTCGGTCGGCTTCGGCGTCATCGCGGAGCAAGCGACCGGGTTTCCCGGCTACAACAGCGTCATCCCCGAGGACAAGGCCACGATCGGGCGGATCCTGCTCGACAACGGCTACGCCACGTCATGGTTCGGGAAGGATCACAACACGCCGGCGTTCGCAGCCAGTCAGGTCGGCCCGTTCGATCAATGGCCGACCGGTATGGGTTTCGAATACTTCTACGGCTTCGTCGGCGGCGACGCGAATCAGTGGCAGCCGAACTTGTTCCGCAACACCACCCAGATCTATCCCTTCGAGGGCAAGCCGGACTGGAACCTGGTCACCGGCATGGCCGATGACGCGATCGCGTACTTGAACCGGATCAACCAGACCAGTCCCAGCAAGCCCTTCTTCATGAAGTACGCGCCCGGCGCCACGCACGCGCCGCATCACCCGACGAAGGAGTGGGTGAAGAAGATCGCCGACATGCACCTCTTCGACGACGGCTGGAACAAGCTGCGCGAGCGGATCTTCGAGAACCAGAAGCGACTCGGCGTGATCCCGGCCAACACGACGCTCGAGCCCTGGCCGACGGACGTGATCAAGAACTGGGACGACTGCACGCCCGAGGAGAAGAAGCTCTTCATCCGACAGGTGGAAGTCTTCGCCGCTTACGCCGCCTACAACGACCACGAAATCGGGCGGGTCATCCAGGCGGTCGAGGACATGGGCAAGCTCGACAACACGCTCATCATCTACATCAACGGCGACAACGGCACGAGCGCCGAGGGGGGTCCGATCGGCACGCCCAACGAGGTCGCGTTCTTCAACGGCGTGAGTGTGCCCGTCGCGGACCAGATGAAGTGGTACGACGTCTGGGGCACGGAGCAGACCTACAACCACATGTCGGCAGGCTGGTCGTGGGCGTTCGATACGCCGTTCACCTGGTTCAAGCAGAATGCATCGAAGCTCGGCGGCATCCGGCAGAACATGGCCGCGTCGTGGCCGGCGGGCATCAAGGACAAGGGCGGACTGCGCGAGCAGTTCATGCACGTCATCGACGTCGTTCCCACCTTGCTCGAGGTCAGCGGCATTCCGCAACCGCAGCTCGTGGACGGCATCAAGCAGAGCCCGATCGAGGGCACGAGCTTCGCGTACACGTTCGACGCGAAGAACGCGAAGGCGCCGTCGCGTCACAAGACTCAGTACTTCGAGATGATGGGTCAGTACGCGCTGTATCACGAGGGCTGGCTGCTCAGCACCAAGGTCAACCGCGCGCCCTGGGAGGCGTTCGGTGCGGCGAATCCCGATCCGCTCAACAACCAGGTCCTCGAGCTGTACGACCTCTCCAAGGACTTCAGCCAGTCCCAGAACGTCGCCGCGAAGTTCCCGGACAAGGTGAAGAGCCTGAAGCAGACGTTCATCGCGGAGGCACGGAAGTATCAGGTCTTCCCGCTGGACGCCTCGGTCGCCGCGCGCATCGTGGCGCCACGCCCGAACATCACCGCCGGTCGCACCGAGTTCGTCTACACCACGCCGATGGTCGGCTTGCCGCAGGGCGACTCGCCGTTCCTGCTCGACAGCTCCTACACCATCACGGCGGAGATC
>NZ_JBOGDD010000032.1:0-18970 GCF_050701675.1 Mycobacterium sp.
CTCCAGCACAGCGGGACACCGATGGGCATGGCAGACGAGGGCATGGTCCGGTGGCGAGCGCGAGCCGACCGCCGTGCTCTATCAGTCCACCATCGTCACCGCGACAGACCCCGGCGTGCTTCTGGGAGGCATCCACGTCGACGAGGACGATGTCCTCGCGCCCGATTTCGGGCAGTGGGACCTCGACCGCTGATCCTCGCCCCTCCCGGGAGCTCCAAAATCACTGCCCCACCAGCCATTTCGATCACCGCGCGGCGAGACGGCCGAAGGGTCGCCTGTTCGGCTGTCCCTCGGCCGCCCCGTGGTGTGCGGCGGGCAGGCCCCCGTCAGTCGTTCGCGTTGGCCGCCACCGGCGTCGTCGTGGCCACGCTGGGCTCGACCATGGGCGCCCGGCGGTGACCCGGCTGCCGCAGGAACAATGCGATGCCTGCTGACACCAGAGCGCTCACCGCGGCGATCCAGTAAGCGCCGCCGTAGCCCCAGGCGTCGATGACGCTGGCGCCGACGCCGATTCCGACGACCGACCCGAGCAGCTTGGAGCTGTAGATGAGCCCGTAGTTGCTGGCGTTGTTGTTCTCACCGAAGTAGTCCGGGGTGAGGGAGGCGAACATCGGATAGAACGCGCCACCACCGAATCCCACCAGGAAGGCGAAGAACAGGAACAGGACTTCGTTGTGCGCCTTACCGGCGTAGAGCAGGCCGACAAGAGCCACCGCCGATACCAATAGCACGATGATCAGTGTCAGCTTGCGGCCGAGTCGATCGGATACCCAGCCGGTCGCGCCGCGACCCGTGCCGTTGATGATCGACAGCACACCGGCCGACGACGCCGCTATCAGAGGCCCGAAGCCGAGTTCCTTGGCAAAGGGAACCATGTAGCTGCTGCCGAACAGCGAGACGCCGGCGCTGATCCCCAGCGACAGCCACATCAACGGAAGCATGCCGGTCTTGATCGCCTCCATCGGGGTGTACTGCTTGACCGCTGGCGGATTCTTGAGCAGACCCTTCGCGCCGGCCTTGCTGTTGGCCCATTGCAGTGGGTCCACTTCCTCGGGCCACCAGTTCTTCGGCGGATCCCGGAAGAGCAATCCGCAGAACACGAGGACGATCAGCATGTAAGCGCCAACGAGGTCGAGAACCCAAACGTAGGTAGTCGGGTGCAAGGCGTAGCTGAAGATGAAGATGAAGGGCACGGCGCCATAGGCGAACCCGCCGTTGACGAACCCCGTTTTGCCGCCCCTGCGCTCCGGATACCACTTGCCGACCATGTTGATGCACGTGGCGTACACCAGTCCGGCGCCGACCCCGCCACATGCGGCGAAGCCGAGGTAGGCGACGACCAAGTTGCCCTGGGTTAGGCTGACGAAGCCGACCGCCGAGAGGACCGCGCCGACCAGCATGGCCGCCCGGGCCGACACGATCCCCTTCTCGCGCAACTTCCCCGCGGGAAAGGCGATGCCAGCCTGGAAGAGTGCCCAGATGGCAAGCAACCAGAACGTCTGGGACATACTCCAGCCGTGCGCCTCCCGGATGGACTCTTCGGCGGCGCCGTAGCCGTACTCGTAGACGCTGACGGCCATCATGGAGATCCACGGCAGCCAGACCATCCAGGCCCGGGACCGGCCGAGCAATTCGTGGTCGGTCTCCCCGACGCGATAGACGCGATTGTTCGCGTCGGTGATCTCGCGATAACTTGCGAGTTGTGAGGACATCGTTCATTCTCTCTCTAGCGGTGGTTACAGGCTCGCGCCTCGATGCCCTCTCGCGCTAGGTTTTCGCGACAGACATTCGAGCACTTGTCGTGCACTGCACGGGGATAGGGCCCCGCGCAGGCCATCGGACGCGCACGCCAAAGACACGGCGCAGCGCGTCGCATACCGTTGTTGGCCTTGCGGCCGTTAGCGCCAAGCGACCCTCGGCGTCCGTTTTCAAAGCATCTGCTGTCCGGCCTCGCGGCTTACCTCATGACGCCCTCGCCCCTTCGTTGTTGGGTCACTGACCCGTTTCGGTGGATGAGCCGGCCGACGATGCCCGGCTCCGGTTTCTCAGATGGCCCCAGCACGCCTGAACACCTCCAGTTGTTCCGGTGAATAGCCGAGTTCGGCACAGACTGACTCGGTGTGCTCGCCCAGCATCGGTGAGCGGATGATCTCCACCGGAGAATCCGACAACCGCAGTGGCGACCCGACGGTCTTGAACGATCCCCGTTCGGGATGCTCGACGGTGACGATCGAGCCGAGGTCGGCCAGAGTTTCGTCCTCGATGAGCTCCTTGGTGCTGAGCACCGGGCCGCACGGCACGTTCAGCCCGTTCAGTGCTGTCAGCGCCTCCCACTTCGTGTGCTTCTCGGTCCAGTCCTCGATCAGCGCAAAGACCTTGTCCAGCTTGGGAAGCCGGTCCTCAGGCCGGGCCCAGTCGGGATGGTCGGCCAGCTCGGGCCGTCCGATCAGTTCCGCCAACGGTGCCCACACCTGGGGTTGGACGATGACGTAGATGTAGTCGTTGGGACCGCCGCCGCTGGTCTTGACCGCCCATCCGGGCTGGCCGCCGCCGGAGGCGTTGCCCGATCGTGGCACCTCGTCGGTGAAGCGCTCGTTGGGGTACTCGAGCAACGGGCCGTGGGCCAGCCGTTGCTGGTCACGCAGCTTCACCCGGCACAGGTTGAGGACGGCGTCCTGCATGGCCACCTCGACGCGCTGGCCGCGGCCGGTGTTGGTGCGCTGATACAGCGCGGCCAGGATCCCGGTGACCAGGTGGATGCCGGTACCCGAGTCGCCGATCTGTGCGCCGGTCGCGGTCGGCGGGCCGTGCTCGAACCCGGTGGTCGCCATGGAGCCGCCCATCGCCTGCGCGATGACCTCGTAGGCCTTGAAGTTGAAGTACCTGCCTGGGCCGAATCCCTTTATGGAGGCGTAGATCAGCCGCGGGTTGATCTCGTGAAGTCGCTCCCAGGTGAAACCGAAGCGATCGACCACGCCCGGTCCGAAGTTCTCGGCCAGGATGTCGACGCGCGTCACCAGGTCGGTGAAGATCTGTTTGCCTTCGTCGCTCTTCATGTTGACGGTGATGCTGCGCTTGTTGCAGTTGAGCATCGTGAAGTAGAGGCTGTCGGCGCCGGGAATGTCGCGCAGTTGGCTGCGGGTGACGTCGCCGCCACGTGGCGCCTCCAGCTTGATGACGTCGGCGCCGAGCCAGGCGAGCAGCTGAGTCGCGGACGGACCCGACTGGACGTGCGTCATGTCGAGGACCCGAACGCCAGACAACGCCTTGCCAACACCAGAACCCGGCGCCGTCCGGTCGCCGTTCGCGACGGTGGGGATCTCAACCATGATCACGATCTCCTCTACTCGCCTCGGCACGTGAGCGGTTCGGGCCGAGGGTTCCTCGGGTACGCAACGCAACATTGCATACCGTATGCGTTCAGTCATGAGTGTGTCCCACCTAACAAGTACTTGTCTAGGTTTTCGAACACATTTGATGGGCCTCAACCGCCCAGGGTCCAGCCGGCCAACCCCGCGACCGGGGCCAAGTCGACCAGCAATGGCAGCTTTCGCCCATGACTTCGATGAATAGTCCCTATTCGCAGTACTTCTGGTGGTCAACATTCCCGGAGGTCGGGGCATGGATGGAGGCGCTTTCAAGGGCTCCGTCGGATTTCCAGGAGATTCACAGCCGGTTTTACGCTTGCGCACAGGATTGTATGTAGTATACCGTCCGCTGTGATCGTGATCACTAACCGTCCCTAGAGTGATTGGTGCTACATATGAATCTGTATGCAATATCCACCGTGACGCGAGGGTGGGTGGCTGCGAGTCCATCCCTTCGCCCGCGGAGTCGGGCCGTCTCGAGGATCATCGGACCGACCGGCCGAACACCGGCGGGACCGCCGCGGAACGAGGGGGTTCAGCCAGCATGGATGCGATAGCTCAACCATCGTTCCGCGAGGTCATCGACGACAACGGCAGGGTGTACCGGATCGGGGAGACCGACAGGGACATCCTCGGGCGTTCACGTGTCTGGATGGTCTGGCTGCCGTGGGTCTCGATGATGGCCATCAGCTCCTCGGAGTATGCGTTCACCTCGGCGGAGGACACGCTGTCCGAGGCGCACGGCTGGCATGGCGCCCACATCTTCTGGTTGTTGGGGGTATGGGTCTTCTTCCAGGCCGCGGTGGCGTTCCCGGCCGGCCGACTGCGGGAAAGCGGCAGATTGTCGGCGCGCTCGGCGATGATGCTCGGCGCCGCGGGGTCGCTGCTGGGTTACGTGTCACTGGCGTATGCGCCAACTGTGTTCTGGGCATATCTGGGCTTCGGCTGCTTCGGCGGCACCGCCGCCGGCTTCGTCTACGCCACCTGCGTGAACATGGTGGGCAAGTGGTATCCCGAACGCAAGGGCGGCAAGACCGGTTTCGTCAACGGCGGGTTCGCCTACGGCTCGGTGCCGTTCATCTTCATCTTCACCTCCTATCTAGACGTCAGCAACTACCGGGGGATCCTGTTCGGGATCGGGGTCTTGCTGGCCGCGTTGGTGGCGGTGAGCGGCTTCTTCTTCAAGGACCCGCCGAAGAACTGGTGGCCCGCGCACGTCGATCCGCTCAGTGCCAGCAGCGACCCACGGATCGCCAGGGCCTTGCGGAAGAATCCGCCTGCGAAGAAGCAGTACACGCCGATGGAGGCGATCAAGACCGGCATCCTGCCCATGATGTGGTTCGTCCTGCTCTGCACCGCCGGTATCAACATCTTCGGCATCGCCATGCAGGTGCCGTTCGGCAAGGAGATGGGCTTCGCGGGTGGGATCGTGGCCCTGGCGATGAGCCTCAAGGCCATCATCAACGGCACCGGGCGCGGCGTGATCGGCTGGATCTCCGACCGTTTCGGGCGCAGGGAAACGCTCGTCATCGTCTGCCTGGTGCTGGGCCTGGCCCAGTACGCGGTATATCTCTCGGGCTCCATCGGCAACATGCCGCTGTTCCTGTTGGCCTCGATGGTCTCGGGCTTCGGCGGAGGCGCCATCTTCCCGCTCTTCGCGGCGATGACCGCCGACTACTTCGGGGAGAACAACAACGCGACCAACTACGGCCTGGTGTACAGCTCGAAGGTCATCTCCGGCCTGGTCGGCGCCGGTCTGGGGTCGGTCGTGGTGAGCAACTGGGGATACGGCGCGGCATTCATGATCGCCGGCTCGGTCGGTGTCGGCTGTGCCTTCATCACGCTTCTGCTTCGCCAGCCCAAGCTGCCGGAGTCAGAGCATTCGACATCGGGGAAGGACGAGCACCGGAAGGGACGTCAGGAGGAGGCCGCCTCGCTAGCGCTGGATTAGTGCCTGGGTGGGCTCTCGGGCAATGAATCAGCGCCCCGGGTGCGGGAGAAGGTCCTCGAGGGGATCACTCCCGCACCCGGGTTTCCCGTTTCCGGGCCACGGTCGAAGGCGCGACCGAAACGGGATCGCGGGGCGACGGCGGCAAACGGTTCATTGCATACGAAAACCTGTAAGCTGAGCACGCGCATCGAAGGCCAAGGAGCTGCTAGCCATGTCACATCCCCATCCCTCCGGCAAACGCAAGCAGGCTTCGCGGCCCAGCATGCTGGCCGACGCCGCACCCCGGGTGCTGCGACCCGCTCCCCTGCGCCAGGCCGTCTACGACGCCATCGTCGAACTGATCGTGCACGGCACCCTGCAACGGGGTCGCCACGTCGTCGAGGCCGAACTGGCCGACTATCTCGGTGTCAGTCGCCAGCCGGTGCGAGAAGCCTTGCAGCGCTTGCAGACCGACGGTTGGATCGAGCTGCGCCCCGGGCAGGGCGCCTTCGTGCACATCCCGTCCGAAGACGAAGTGGACCAGCTTCTCGGAGTTCGGTCGGTACTGGAAACCCATTCGGCCGGGCTCGCCGCCGAACGCGCCACCCCAGAGGACGTCAATCGGCTCTGGGAGCTGCAGCAGAACGGGTTGAACGCACTGGCCGCCAACGACTCAGAGGGCCTGGTCACGGCCAACGCGGCCCTGCACGCGGCAATCACTGCCCTCGCGGGCAACGAGGTACTCGCCGAACACATCGGGCTCGTCGAACGCAAGTGGCGCTGGTACTACCTGCCCATCGCGCAACCACGCGGCCAGGACGCCTGGAGCGAGCACGCCGAACTGATCTCGGCGATCGCCGCCGGGGACGTCAAGCGCGCGACCGACATCATGAACCGGCACACCGAGCGGACGCGGCAGGTCTACCACGAAGAGCGGCTCGCCAAGGCCGAGCGGGAATGACGGCAGGTCACACCGGCGAGCGGTGACCCGTCTGACGGGGCGGAT
The DNA here is from genome assembly GCF_050701675.1 of Mycobacterium sp. Lineage (GTDB taxonomy): Bacteria > Actinomycetota > Actinomycetes > Mycobacteriales > Mycobacteriaceae > Mycobacterium. Next base: position 6,305 of record NZ_JBOGDD010000032.1, read on the forward strand.
TCCCGTCAAGTTCCTCTTCGCTGGAACGGATCCGTTCGGCTGCGGAGTAGACGTTCATCGAGTCGCCGCGTAAGAAGCCCACCAACGTCAGTCCCATCTCCCTGGCGAGGTCCACGGCCAGTGACGACGGAGCCGATACCGCGGCCAGTGCCGGTATCCCGGCCATCACCGCCTTCTGCACCAGCTCGAAGGAAGCCCGGCCACTAACCATCAGCGTCATGCCGGTCAGCGGCAGGCGCCCTTCGGCGAGCGCCCATCCGATCACCTTGTCCACCGCGTTGTGCCGTCCGACGTCCTCCCGCACGCACCACAGCTCACCGTCGGCGTCAAACAGTGCGGCCGCGTGCAGCCCGCCGGTCCGGTCGAACACCCGCTGCGCGGCCCTGAGCTTGTCGGGCAGGGTGACGATCGTCGCGGCGCTCAGCCGGACCGGGTCACGGTCGACGTGCCAGCGGCTGACGGTGCGCACGGCATCGAGGCTGGCCTTCCCGCATACCCCGCACGACGACGTCGTATAGAAGTTGCGTTCCAGCGACGCGTCGGGCGCAGCGACGCCGTCGTCGAGGAGTACGTCGAGCACGTTGTAGGTGTTGGCGCCGTCGGCCGTCGCACCAGCGCAGTAGCGGATCGCCGCGATGTCCGAGGCTCCCGCCACCACGCCCTCGCTGACGAGAAAGCCGCGGGCCAGGTCGAAGTCGTCACCAGGGGTCCGCATCGTCACCGTCAGCGGACGTCCCGCCACCCGAATCTCCAGCGGTTCCTCTGCGGCGAGGGTGTCCGGGCGGGTCGAGCTCACCCCGTCGGTCATCCGCACGATGCGGTATCGGCTCGTCACGCGTCCCATGTCGGCGAACTCCCTTGTTGTACGTCGTAGTCAATCTACCGGCGCGCCAATGTCAGTCGCGTGGATCTCAAGAGCTGTCCTGATGACCGTCATTCGTGAAAGCGGGTCGGACAACAGCCACTGAGGTATGGACACGTGATCCACATCACGTTAGAGTTATTGCATACTGTATGCAATAAGGAGAGCGTGATGGCCCCCAGCGGTTCCCCAGTCGTCGACGTCGTAGAAGTGCGCGACCTACGCGGTCGCTCGTACCGAGTCGGCGAGCGACCGCACGACCTCATCGGCTGCTCACGGACGTGGATGCTGTTGTTCTGCTGGGTCGCCATGGCTGGCATCGGAGTGCTGCAGTACGGCTACGGGATCGCTTTGATGGCTCTGCACGTGACCAGTGGAAAGAGCCTCACCGGCGCCCTGTGGGTCCTCGCGCTGTGGGTGGTGTTCCAGGCCGGTGCGGCTGCACCCACTGCCGTACTGAGCCACCGCTTCGCGCTGACTCCGGCGCGTGCCGTCCCGGTCGGCGCACTGCTGTGCGCCGTCGGACCCGTGACCCTGGCCTTCACCGACGACCTGGTGCTCGCGGTGCTCGGCTACTCCGTGCTGTCCGGCACGGGCGCAGGCATCGTCTACGCCACCTGCACTGCCACCGTCGCGAAGTGGTACCCGGAGAAGCGCGCCGCCAGGGTCGGTCTCGTCACCGGAGCGATCGGCTGCGGTGCCGTCCCCTTCATCGTGGCCTTCGCGGCCGCACTCACCCCGGCCAACCGCACGGGAATCCTTACTGCGGTGGGGGTCATCATCCTCGTCGTCGTCGCCCAGCTCGGCGCACTCCTGCGGGACCCGCCTGCGGGCTGGTGGCCATCGGACATCGACCCCAAACTCTGGGCCATCGACAAGAAGCTGAATCGCAGCCTGCGCAACAACGTCACGGCCGTGCGTCAGTACTCCCCAGGGGAGGCGGTCCGGACGCCCGCGTTCGTGGTCATGTATCTCATCCTCGTCATCGCCGCCGCGGCCTCGCTGCTCGCCGTCGTCTACGTCCCGATCGTGGCACTGTCCCATGGCTTTTCGCTCGGAGTAGGGGCCTTGGCGGTCGGCCTCCTCGCCGTCGTCAACGGCACCGGGCGCAGCGTGGCCGGCCGAATCTCCGACCGGTTCGGCCGACGCCAGACTCTGAGCGCCGCGCTTCTCGTCGAGGGTTGCGCGCAACTGGGGCTGGTCTACTCCGCGTCGATCGGCCAGCCCGCCGCGTTCGTCGTCTTCGCCGCGCTGAGCGGAATGGCAGGCGGCGCCTTCTACCCACTGTTCGCCAGTCTGGTCGCCGACTACTTCGGGGAGCCCAGCGCCGTGCGGAACTTCGGCTTGGTCTACAGCGCCAAGCTGTTCGGAGGGCTCATCGGCGTCGGTCTGCCCGCCCTGCTGGTCGCCTCGCACGGACTGACGATTCCGTTCGTCGCCGCCGGCCTGCTCAGCATGTGCGCCGCGGTCATGACGCGGATGCTGCACCGTCCCGGCCTGCCGACCGTCTGCCTGCCGCGATGATTCCCGAAGGAGTTCCCATGTCCTCCACCACCGTTGACAAGCTGCACCAGCTGTTCGCCGAGCTGCTGCGTTGCGTGACCGCGCTGGAGTCCACCTACGGTGACACCCCGGCGATGCGTCGCATCGTCAACGATGCCCAAGGGATCCGCAACGCCATCCATCGGCTCGAGATCGACGCCGAGGAGTTGGGCGCCAAGGAATTGGGCATGGCCCCGGCGCTCACCTCCAATACGCGGGCGGTGGACATGATCCAGATATCCGACGCCGACTACGACCCCGATTTCTGGCGGGACGTCGACCACGAAGGGGTCGGCGCACAGAGCCTGGCCTGCGTGCACGTCACTCGTACGCGCAGATAGCCCGCAGGACTAGCGCAACAGCGCCGCCGCCGCTAAGGCCACCGGTTCGAAATCGGTTGCCCGCGAGTCGACGAGGTCGAACAGCCGTCGCTTCATCCGCGGGTCCCAGAACTTGCGGACGTGGTCGGCGACCTGGTCCACCGCCTGCTCGGTGGGCAGGTAGCCGAAGTGGACGACGACCTTGTTGATCAGCCTGATCTCGGCGGGGTCGTGGACCGACACGTCACTCCGCCAGACCGGCGGCCAGCACGCGCTCGACCGCCTGCTGGGCCCGCTGGTGAGAGATCGGGTGCGCCAGTGCGACCTGAACGGCGGTCACCTTGTACTCCGGGCAGTTCGTTGCCCAGTCGGAGTTCTCCGTCGTCACGACGTTCGCCCCCGTGACCGGGTAGTGGAACGTCGTGTACACCACGCCGGTCGGCATCCGGTCGGAGATCTGCGCACGTAGCGTCGTCTCGCCGACTCGGCTGGCCAACGTGACCTCGTCACCGTCGGTGATACCCCGCACCTCCGCGTCGTGTGGATGAATCTCCAGCAGATCCTCCTGATGCCAGGCGATGTTCGCCGTGCGCCGTGTTTGTGCACCGACGTTGTACTGGCTCAGGATTCGGCCCGTCGTGAGAATCAGTGGGAACCGGCGGGTACTGCGCTCGTCGGTCGGCACGAAGGGTGTCGGCACGAACCTGCCGAGGCCCCTGGTGAACGAGTCCACGTGCATGATCGGCGTGCCGTCGGGTGCGTGCTCGTCGCACGGCCATTGGATGCTGCCCACCTCGTCCAACTTCTCGAAGGAGACGCCGGCGAAAGTGGGTGTGAGGGCAGCGATCTCAGCCATGATCTGGCTCGGATGGTCGTAGTGCATGGGATAGCCCATCGCCGTGGCGATCTGGCAGACGATGTCCCATTCGTGGCGGCCGCTCTTCGGCTTCATCACCGCACGGACCCTGTTGATCCGGCGTTCGGCGTTGGTGAAGGTTCCGTCCTTCTCCAGGAACGACGCGCCCGGCAGGAACACATGGGCGTACTTCGCGGTCTCGTTGAGGAACAGGTCCTGCACCACCAAGAGTTCCATCGCCTCGAGTGCGGCCAGGACGTGCTTGACGTTCGGGTCGGATTGCGCGATGTCTTCACCATGGACGAACAGCCCCCGAAACGTGCCCTCGATCGCGGCGTCGAACATATTCGGGATGCGAAATCCAGGTTCGGCCAACAGTTTTGTGCCCCAGAGGTTTTCGAACACCTGACGGACGGCGTCATCCGAGACGTGCCGGTAACCGGGCAGCTCGTGCGGGAAGGATCCCATGTCGCAGGAGCCCTGCACGTTGTTCTGGCCGCGCAGCGGGTTGACGCCGACACCGTCGCGGCCGATGTTGCCGCACGCCATCGCCAGGTTCGCCATGCCCATGACCATCGTCGAGCCCTGGCTGTGTTCGGTGACACCGAGGCCGTAGTAGATCGCCCCGTTCGGCGCCATGGCGTACAGGCGGGCAGCGGCGCGCAGTTCGTCGGCCGCCACACCGGTGATCGACTCAACGGCCTCGGGGCTGTTCTCCTGACGCGAGATGAACTGGGCCCACTCGTCGTAGCCCTCGCATCTGGCGCCGACGAACGCCTTGTCGGCGAGCCCCTCGGTAACCACCACGTGCGCCATCGCGTTGACCACCGCGACGTTGGTTCCCGGTTTCAGCTGCAGGTGGTGATCGGCCTCGACGTGCGGCGAGCGCACCAGGTCGATGCGACGTGGGTCGACCACGATCAACCGCGCCCCCTGACGCAGCCGCTGCTTCATCCTCGATGCGAAGACCGGGTGCCCGTCGGTCGGGTTGGCGCCGATCACCATGATGACGTCGGCTTGGGCCACCGACTGGAAGTCTTGTGTCCCCGCCGATTCGCCGAACGTCTGTTTGAGCCCGTAGCCCGTTGGCGAGTGGCAGACCCTGGCGCAGGTGTCGACGTTGTTGTTGCCGAACGCCGCCCGGACCATCTTCTGGACGACGTAGACCTCTTCGTTGGTGCACCGCGACGAGGTGATCGCGCCTATCGCGCCCGCGCCGTGCCGCTGCGCGATGTCCAGCATGCGGGTGGCGACGGTACCGATCGCCTCCTCCCACTCGACTTCACGCCACGGGTCGGTGATCTTCTCGCGGACCATCGGGCTCAGCATCCGGTCCGGGTGGGTCGCGTACCCAAAGGCGAACCGCCCCTTCACACACGAGTGGCCCTCGTTCGCGCCGCCGTCCTTCTGGGGCACCATGCGGACCAACTCGTCGCCTCGCATCTCCGCCCGGAACGAGCACCCGACACCGCAGTAGGCGCAGGTGGTGGTCACCGATCGCGTGGGGATCCCCAGTTGCACGACGGAACGCTCCTGCAGAGTCGACGTCGGGCACGCCTGCACACAGGCGCCGCAGGAGACACACTCCGAGTCCATGAAGGACTCCCCCGCGCCAGCCGAAACCTTGGAGTCGAAGCCACGGCCGGAGATGGTCAACGCGAACGTGCCCTGGATCTCGTCACACGCCCGCACACACCGCGAGCAGGCGATGCACTTGGCCGGGTCGAAGTCGAAGTACGGGTTGCTGTGGTCGGCGACGGCGTCGAGGTGGTTCGCCCCGTCGTAGCCGTACCTGACCTGTCGCAGTCCGACCACGCCAGCCATGTCCTGTAACTCGCAGTCGCCATTGGCCGGACAGGTCAGACAATCGAGTGGATGGTCGGAGATGTAGAGCTCCATGACGTTCTCGCGGAGTTTGGCGACCTTCGGTGTCTGGGTATGAACGACCATGCCGTCGGCCACCGGGGTGGTGCAAGAGGCGGGAGTGCCACGGCGCCCGTCGATCTCCACCAGACAGAGCCGGCAAGAGCCGAACGCTTCGAGCCGGTCGGTGGCGCACAACTTGGGGACGTCGATACCGGCCAGTGCGGCCGCCCGCATGACGGACGTGCCCTCTGGGACGGAGACGTGCCATCCGTCCACCTCCACCGAGACCGTTGCCGGCCCTGGCTTGGCAGGTGTGCCGAAGTCGGGCTCCTTGAGCAGGCTCATCGCATGCCCTCCGTCCTCGCGCGCAGCGGCGCGGTCGTCGTTTCGGAGATCGAGTCACGTGAGTCGAAGTCGTCGGGGAAGTGGGTGAGCGCGCTGCGGACGGGCATTGGGGTGAGCCCGCCCATCGCACACAGCGAGCCCTCGGTCATGACATCGCAGAGATCCTCGAGCAGGGCGAGGTTCTCGTCGCGGTGCTCACCGGCGGTGATCCGATCGATCACTTCCACGCCGCGCACCGAGCCGACCCGACACGGCGTGCACTTGCCACACGACTCCGCGGCGCAGAACTCCATGGCGAACCTGGCCTGAGCCGCCATGTCGACGGTGTCGTCGAACACCACGATGCCGCCGTGGCCGACCATGGCCCCGGCCGCGACGAATGCCTCGTAGTCCATCGGCAGATCGAAGTTGTCCCTCGGCAGATACGCGCCGAGCGGGCCACCGACCTGGACCGCACGCACCGGGCGCCCCGTCCGGGTTCCGCCGCCATAGCCGTCGACGAGTTCGCCAAGCGTCACCCCGAAGGCCTTCTCCACGATGCCGCCGTACCGGATATTGCCGCCGAGCTGAAACAGCTGGGTGCCACGCGACCGTTCGACGCCGAGCTCCTGATAGGCCCTGGCACCGTCGGCGAGGATGGTTGGCACGCTGGCCAGCGTGAGCACGTTGTTGACCACGGTCGGCTTGCCGAACAGCCCGTGGATGGCCGGGATCGGTGGCTTCGCACGGACCATGCCGCGCTTGCCCTCGAGGCTCTCCAGCATGGAGGTCTCCTCGCCGCAGATGTAGGCTCCGCCGCCCACCCTGACGTGCAGATCGAAACGCATACCCGAGCCCAGCACGTCGTCGCCGAGCCACCCACGGCCGCGGGCGATCTCGATGGCGCTGCGCATCGTCGCCACCGCATCGGGATACTCCGACCGGATGTAGAAATATCCCTCGCTGGCGCCCACCGCGTAGGCGGCGATCGTCATGCCCTCGATGAGCATGAACGGGTCACCCTCCATCACCATCCGGTCGGCGAAGGTTCCGCTGTCGCCTTCGTCGGCATTGCAGCAGACGAACTTCAGTTCGTCGACGCACTCGAGGACGGTCTTCCACTTGATGCCTGCGGGGAAGCCCGCGCCACCGCGCCCGCGCAATCCGGAGTCGGTGACCTCGGCGACCACGTCGGCCTGCGACATTTGCAGGGCCCGTTGCAATCCCGAGAGGCCGCCGTGAGCGAGGTAGTCCTCTGGCGAGAGCGGATCGGTGACGCCGACCCTGGCGAAGGTCACCCGATGCTGTGTCGCCAACCAGGGCAGGTCCTCGACCACTCCGACGCGCGACGGGTGATCGGCGGCGTCGAACATCCCGGCAGCGACGAGACCGTCGACCTGCGCCGGGGAGACGGGCCCGTAGCCCACCCGGCCGTTCGGCGTCACCACCTCGACCAACGGCTCCAGCCAGAGCATGCCGCGAGAACCGTTGCGGATCAGCTGAATTGGCCTGTTCTCCCGGGCCGCGGCACGTAGCAGCGCATCCGCCACCTCGTCCGCGCCGACCGAAGTCGCCGCCGAGTCGCACGGCACGTACACGGTGACCGGCGCGGGCCCGCTCATTGCGCCACCGCCGTGTCGAGGATCGACGAGAGCCGAGCCTCGTCCAGTCGACCGTACAGCCGGCCGTCGACCTGCGCCGCAGGTCCCAGCGCGCAGTTGCCAAGGCAGAAGACCTGTTCGGCGGTCAGCGATCCGTCCCGGCTGGTCTCCCCCAGTGACACGCCGTACCGCTCCCGCAGGTGAGCTACTAGTTTCCCGGCGCCGACGGACTGACACGCCTCCGCCCGGCAGATCCGGACCGTGGTGCGCCCGGCCGGCTCCGAGCGGAAGTCGTGGTAGAAGCTGACGACGCCATGTACGTCGGCACGGGACAGGTTGAGTTCGTCCGCGAGTACGGGAATGGCCTCTGCGGGAACACATCCCAGTACCTCCTGGACCGCGTGCAGGATGGGCAGTAGCGCTCCGCGGTGCGTGCGATGGTCGGCGGCGATCTCGCGGACCAGGACCGCCACGTTCGCCTCCCCCGTTGTCGTGGGATTCATGTGCTTCCTCCAGCGGAAAGGCGAACGGATCGGTGTGGATGAGAACCGCCTCAGATCGTGACCTGAGGCGGTTCTCGGTCTTCACAGCCGGTTTAGACGACGATCTTGTTCTTGTGGAACGACTCGATGGTGTCGGCGTCGTAGCCCAGTCCGGCCAGGACCTCGTCCGTGTGCTCGCCGAGCAGCGGCGCACCCTTGATTTCGGGCTTGAACGACGAGAACTTGATCGGGCTGCCGACGGTCAGGAAGGTTCCGCGGCCCTTCTGGTCCACCTCGACGATGCTTCCACTCTTGCGCAGAGACTGATCTGCGGCCAGATCCTTCATGGACATGACCGGCGCGCACGGCACCTCCCACTCGCGCAGTATGTCGACTGCCTCCCACTTCGTCTTGTCCGCCAGCCACTTCTCGATCTCACCGAAGATGTCGAAGATCTTGTCCTGGCGAGCGCGCGCGGTGCTGTAGGCCGGGTCCTCGACCCATTCGGGCCGACCGATGGCCTCCGCGGTGCGCTTCCAGTTCTGTTCCTGGACGGTGAAGTAGATGTAGGCGTTGGGGTCGGTCTCCCAGCCCTTGCACTTGACCACCCAGCCCGGCTGTCCGCCACCGCCGGCGTTGCCGCCGCGCGGCACCGCGTCGCCGAACTCGCCGTTCGGGTACTGCGGGTACTCCTCGAGGTAGCCGATCGCCTCAAGCCTCTGCTGGTCGCGCAGCTTGACCCGGCAGAGGTTGAGCACGGCGTCCTGCATCGCAGCCGAAACCTTCTGGCCCTTGCCGGTCTTGTCACGCGCGATGAGCGCGGTCAGGATGCCGATGAGCAGATGCATGCCGGTGTTGCTGTCACCGAGGGCCGCCCCGCTGACGGTCGGCGGCCCGTCCCAGAACCCGGTGGTGGAGGCACCGCCGCCGGCGCACTGCGCGACGTTCTCGTAGACCTTGAGGTCGTTCCACGTCGAGTCGTCGTTGAAGCCCTTGACGGAGCCGAAGATCAGCCGCGGGTTCCACTTCTGCAGCGTCTCCCACGACATCCCCATCCGGTCCAGCGCGCCGGGTGCGAAGTTCTCCACCAGCACGTCGGCGTCGCGGATCAGCTTCTCCATCACCCCAAGACCCTCTGCTGACTTCGTGTCGATCGCCAGCGAACGCTTGTTGCTGTTCAACATGGTGAAGTACAGGGCGTCCACATCGGGGATGTCACGCAACTGGTTTCGCGTGACGTCACCCCCAGCGGGGCGCTCGACCTTCAGTACGTCGGCTCCGAACCAGGCCAGCATCTGGGTGCAGGCCGGGCCCGCCTGGACGCCGGTGAAGTCGATCACCTTGATCCCGGAGAGCGGCAGATCAGTCATGAGACAGTTCCTTTCATCGTTGGTGTCTCGGTCATGTGGTTGTCTCGGTTGTGCGGTTGCTAGTGCTTGGCGGTGATGCCCTTGGGGTTCAGGTGGGCGATGTTTCCGCTCTCGGTGCCGTCGGAGGGATCGATGACGCAGTCGATGAGTGCGGGGCGGCCAGAAGCCAGCGCCTCGCGGAGCGCGGCCGCCACCTCCTCGGGCGTGGTGGCCTGATATCCCTTGCCGCCGAACGCCTTGATCATGTACTCGTGGCGGGCGCGCAGCGCGGTCGGCGCGGGGTCTGTCGAGGCCGAGGGGTCGTCGCCACGGTAGACGCCGCTGTTGTTCAGGATCACGGTGACGATCGGCAGGTTGTAACGGCAGATCGCCTCGAGCTCCATGCCACTGAAGCCGAAAGCACTGTCACCCTCGATGGCGACGACGGGGTCGCCACTCTCCACTGCGGCGGCAATGGCGTAGCCCATGCCGATGCCCATCACACCCCAGGTTCCGCTGTCCAACCGGTGCCGCGGCACCTGCATGGGAATTGTGTTGCGCGCCAGATCAAGTGCATTGGCACCCTCGTTGACGACATACACCTGGGGGTTGTCGGCGAGGACGTCGCGAATGGCCTGCAGCGCGCCGAGGAACTTCATCGGCTGCGCGGTGAGCGCGGCCTCCAGGCGGCCTGCCATCTTGGCGACGTTCTGCGCCGACTTGGCCGAGATTTCCTCACGCCACTGCGGGGCCACGCTGATCTGACCCGGCTTGCTCCGCTCGACGAGGGTCTCCATCACCGAACTGATGTCGCCGACCAGTGGGGCCGCGATGGGCTGGTTGCTGTCCATCTCGGTGGCCGAGATGTCGACCTGGATGAACTTGGCGTCCGGATTCCATTGCGGCGCATCACCGAAGCCGAGGAGCCAGTTCAGCCGCGCGCCGACGAGCATTACGACGTCGGCGCGCTTCAGCGCCAGCGAACGTGCGGTGGCCGCGGACTGCGGATGGTCGTCGGGCAGCAGGCCCTTCGCCATCGACATCGGCACGTACGGCATGCCGGTGGTCTCGACGAACTCGCGGATCGTGGCGTCGGCCTGAGCGTAGGCGGCGCCCTTGCCCAGCACGATCAACGGCCGCTCGGCGCCGGCGAGCAGTTCGATGGCCGAGTCGATCGCCTCGATCTCGGGCAGCTGCTTGGGCGCCGGGTTCACCACGCGCCAGAGGGTTTTCGAGGCTTCCTCGGCGTCGAGCACCTCACCGAGAACCGCGGCGGGAATGTCCAGGTAGACCCCGCCTGGGCGACCGGAGGCCGCGGTGCGGATGGCCCTGGCCACGCCGCGACCGATGTCCTCGGCACGCGACACCCGGTAGGCCGCCTTGGCGAACATGCGGGCGGCGGCCAGCTGGTCCATCTCCTCGTAGTCGCCCCGCTGAAGGTCGACGAGGTGCCGCTCGCTGGAGCCGGAGATCTGGACCATCGGGAAGCAGTTGGTGGTGGCGTTGGCCAGCGCGACAAGCCCGTTGAGGAATCCTGGTGCCGACACCGTCAGGCAGATGCCGGGCTTCTGGGTGAGGAAGCCCGCGGCGGCGGCCGCGTGGCCGGCGTCGCTCTCGTGCCGGAAGCCGATGTAGCGCAGGCCCGAAGCCTGGGCCAGGCGAGCCAAATCGGTGATCGGAATGCCGACCACCCCGTAGATGGTGTGTACGTCGTTGAGCTTCAGTGCGTCGACGACCAAGTGGATGCCGTCGGTGAGAGCACCTGGCTCGTCGGTACTCCCTGCCTCCGTGTCTCGCATGGGAGCGACGGTCATGGTGTGGAACCTTCCTGGCTGATGGACTTTCTCGTTACTCACCAAGACTTTTCACGCTGCGGATCGGCGCGTCCAAGACCTGTCGTCAACCGGTTGATAAACGCCGGTTATCGAAGGGCGCGTCGTCGTCCAGGGCCGTCGAACACGTTGTCAGTGACTGCTCAGGTCGGAGACGAGCTCTCGACGCTCCAGCTCGAAGGCCCCGTCCAGCTGCGCGCCCGCCGCCACGTTCACGAACGCCCGTGCCGCCACCGAGCCGGAGCCGGCGTGGATCGCTATCGAGATTTGCGCGGTGGTCTCCGGTTCGACGAGGCGGATGGCTCTGGCCGCCCCCATCGCAGGGATCGCGCGCAACCAGGTGTGCGGCACCACGCTCGCCCATGCGCCGGTAGCGACGTGCGCGTAGAGCGAGGCGACCGAATCGGTCTCCACCTGTGGAATCGCGACCACGCCGTTGGCGGCGAAGGCCTTGTCGATGAATTGCCGGAAACGCATGTGCGGCATCAACAACGCCAGCGGAAGCTGAGCGGCCTCGGCCCACGTGATGGTGCGGGTACCCGACGCGAGATGCTCACCGGAGACCAGCAGTACGTACCGCTCCTTGTACAGCGGCACCACCTCGAGGCCCGAGCGATCATCCGGGCCGAAGTGGGCGATGGCGGCGTCCAGTTCGAAGTCGCGCAGTTGGCGCAGCAACTCGGTGGACGACAGTCGGGAACAGATGGTCACCTTGGCCAACGGATGCAACCCGCAGAACGCGGCGACCGGCAGTGCCGTGGTCGTCGACACCGTGGGCCCGCAGCCAAGGCGCAGCGTGCCGGAGATGCCGGTTCGCATCGCGGCCGCCTCGGCCTTGAGGCCGTCGTGCTCGGCCAGCAGTCGCTTGGCCCACACGACGAGCCGTTCGCCCTCCAGCGTCAAGCCTTCGAAGTTCTGCCCGCGATGGATCAGCGTGACGTTGAGCTCGCGTTCCAATTTGGCGATCGCGGTGGACAGCGCAGGCTGCGAGACGTAGCAGGCCTCGGCGGCCCTGGCGAAGTGACGTTCGCGGGCCACCGCGACGAAGTACTCCAGCTGGCGCAACAGCACGGGCACTCCTCCTGGCCGTCGTGGCCGATTTCTGTGTTGTGTATGCAGTATGCGTTATCCTCGAAGCGAACGCAATGACTGGGCAGAACCGACGAAGGAGAAGGCAGAGTGGTCGAGAGCAGCAGCACCGTAAGCCAGGAGTGGCTCGCCCAAGCGGTCGTGACCGAATCGGCAGAGGCCATCGTGGTCACCGACCCGGACGGTCTCATCCGGCTGTGGAATGACGGAGCCGCTCGCATCTTCGGGTACTCGGCTGCCGACGCGGTGGGCCAGAGCCTGGACCTGATCATTCCGGACAAGCTGCGCGACAGGCACTGGAAGGGTTACCGGCAGACCATGACCACCGGCACCACTCGCTACGGCGAGACGTTGTTGAGCGTGCCTGCCAGCCACCGGGATGGGCACCGGCTCTCGATCGAGTTCAGCGTGGCCCTGCTGCGCGACGACGCAGGCGTGATCGTGGGGATCTCGGCGATCATGCGCGAAGTCAGTGAACGGCGCGCGGCCGAGAGGGCCCTGCGCGCCAAGATCGCCGACCTGGAGGCCCGTGCAGGGCTGGGT
>NZ_JBOGDD010000033.1:0-4447 GCF_050701675.1 Mycobacterium sp.
GTCCTGGCGTTGGCGGGCGACCTCGACGTCATCGGCTCACTCGAACGGCGGGACCACGACGCCGCGGCCACGAACCCGACGCGGGCGGGTGAGGCCCCGGACGCGGTCCCGATCAACGCCCCCGCCCCGCCGCGGATCCTGTGGTTCGGGGGCACCTCGCGTGGCGAGTTCGTTCTGCAGATCCGCAGCGCCGACCGCGCGGGTCTGCTGGCCCGGCTGACCGCGGTCATCGAGCGCGACGGTCTTGACATCGTCTGGGCGAAGGTCACCACGCTGGGCTCGTCCGTCGTGGACGCCTTCGGTGTCGTGGTGCCGTCGCTGATCGCCGGCGACGCTTCGGAGGACCACTCGGCCGCGCGCGAGGAACTCGAGCGCGAGCTGTTGGCCGTGCTGCCAACCCCCGGTGCGGCCAAGGCGGTGCCGGAGGCCAGCTAAGAGGTAGGACCGAGGCTGCTTCCCGGGTCGCTCCGCTCTCCCCCGCAAGCGGGGGGACCCCCAGCCCTCCGAGGTTCCCTGGCCGTCGGACCCTGGCGTCGCCCGCTAGGCTAGCCACGTGTTTGAATCCCTGTCCGACCGGTTGACCGGGGCCCTGTCGGGCCTGCGTGGCAAGGGCCGGCTCACCGATGCCGACATCGACGCCACGGCCCGCGAGATCCGATTGGCGCTGCTCGAGGCCGACGTCTCGCTGCCCGTCGTGCGTGCGTTCATCGCCAGAGTCAAGGACCGCGCCAAGGGCGCGGAGGTGTCCGGCGCGCTGAACCCGGCCCAGCAGGTCGTCAAGATCGTCAACGACGAACTCGTCGGCATCCTCGGCGGTGAGACCAGAAAACTGGCGTACGCCAAGACGCCCCCGACGGTCGTCATGCTCGCGGGCCTTCAGGGTTCCGGTAAGACGACGCTGGCGGGCAAGCTCGCCAAGTGGTTCAGAGACCAGGGGCATACCCCCCTGTTGGTCGCCTGTGACCTGCAGCGGCCCGGTGCCGTCAACCAGCTTCAGATCGTCGGTGAGCGCGCCGGCGTGCAGGTGTTCGCGCCGAACCCTGGAGTTTCACCGGGTGGCTCCGATATCACGGATATGAAGGCAGGCGATCCCGTGGCGGTCGCTGCCGCTGGCCTCGCAGAGGCCAGGGTCAAGCACTTCGACGTCGTCATCGTCGACACCGCGGGCCGCCTCGGCATCGACGAGGAGTTGATGGGCCAGGCGGCTGCGATCCGGGACGCCGTCAACCCCGACGAGGTCCTGTTCGTTCTCGACTCGATGATCGGTCAGGACGCGGTCACCACCGCTGAGGCGTTCCGTGAGGGTGTCGGCTTCACGGGTGTGGTGCTGACCAAGCTCGACGGCGACGCCCGCGGCGGTGCGGCACTGTCGGTGCGCGAGATCACCGGCGTGCCGATTCTGTTCGCGTCCGACGGTGAGAAGCTCGAGGACTTCGACGTCTTCCACCCCGACCGCATGGCCAGCCGCATCCTCGGCATGGGCGACGTGCTCACGCTCATCGAGCAGGCCGAGCAGGTCTTCGACGCCGACAAGGCCGAGGAGGCCGCCGCCAAGATCGGGTCCGGCGAACTGACGCTCGAGGACTTCCTCGAGCAGATGCTGATGATCCGCAAGATGGGGCCCATCGGCAACCTACTCGGCATGTTGCCCGGCGCGGGTCAGATGAAGGATGCGCTGGCCGCCGTCGACGACACCCAGCTCGATCGCGTCCAGGCCATCATCCGGGGCATGACGCCCGCCGAGCGTGCCGACCCCAAGATCATCAACGCCTCTCGGCGACTGCGCATCGCCAACGGCTCGGGTGTCGCGGTAGCCGAGGTGAACTCGCTCGTCGACCGGTTCTTCGAAGCCCGCAAGATGATGTCGCAGATGGCCGGCCAGATGGGAATGCCGTTCGCGCGCAAGGGTTCTTCGCGCAAGGCCGCCAAGGGGAAGAACAAGCAGGCAGGCAAGAAGAAGGGCGGTCGCGGCCCCACTCCGCCGAAGACGCCGAATCCGTTGGGCGTCGGTGGCGGAGTGCCCGCCGGATTCCCCGACCTGTCGAACATGCCCAAGGGTCTCGACGAGCTGCCGCCGGGCCTTGCCAACTTCGATCTGTCCAAGCTGAAGTTCCCCGGCCAGAAGTAAGTTGAGCGGCACCACGCGCCTGCATCTGCGAGGCACGGGACTGCCCGACGGTGAGTCCGTCGAGTGGTGGGTGGTCGATGGGCTGCTCAGCGCCGAACGGGTTGCCGCCGCAGAGACCGTATTCGATGGTGGCTGGATCCTGCCCGGCCTCGTCGATGCGCACTGCCACGTCGGGCTAGGGCCGGGCGGCGCAACGGATTTGGACGAGACGCTCGCGCAGGCCCAGACCGAACGTGACGTGGGCGCCCTGCTGTTGCGCGATGCGGGGTCGCCGGTCGACACTCGCGATCTCGACGAGCGCGACGATCTTCCGCGCATCATTCGCGCAGGCAGGCATCTGGCGAGGCCCAAGCGCTACCTGCCTGGCGTGTCGATCGACGTCGAGGACGAGTCGCAGCTGCCCGCTGCCGTCGCGGAGCAGGCCCGTTTCGGTGACGGCTGGGTGAAGCTGGTGGGGGACTGGATCGACCGCGGGGTCGGCGATCTCACCCCGTTGTGGTCCGACGACGTGCTGAAGGATGCCATCGCTGCCGCACACGCCGAGGGCGCCAGGGTGACCGCGCACGTCTTCGGCGAAGACGCGTTGCCCGGTCTGATCAATGCGGGCATCGACTGCATCGAGCACGGCACCGGCATCACCGACGACGTCATCGCGCTGATGCTGGAGCATGGCACCGCGTTGGTGCCGACGCTGATCAACATCGAGAACTTCCCCGGAATCGCCGACGCCGCAAGCCGGTATCCGAACTACGCCAAGCACGTGCGTGACCTGTACGCGACGTGCCACCGGCGCGTCGGGGCGGCACACGATGCGGGGGTGCCCATCTTCGCGGGCACCGATGCGGGCGGCACGATCGCCCACGGTCGCATCGCCGACGAGGTCGAGGCGCTGACGACTGTCGGGTTGAGCCCGACCGAGGCGCTGGGTGCGGCGTGCTGGGATGCGCGGGAATGGCTGGGCAGACCCACCCTTGAGCATGGGGCCTCGGCCGATCTGGTCTGCTACCCCGACGATCCGAGACAGCCAGGTGTGCTGAACCATCCGGAACTGGTCATCCTGCGGGGCAGGGTCTACCGCTAGTGTCTGCTCGCGGGGATAACTCGCGGGGATAACTAGTACACGTCCCGCACGTAGCGGTGGGTCTTGATCATGTCGTTGACGTAAGTGTGAGCGCCTGCGGCGTCCATCCCGCCGCACCGGGCCACGATGTCGCGCAGCGCCGCGTCGACGTCCTTGGCCATCCGCTTCTCGTCACCGCACACATACAGGTGCGCGCCGTCCTGGAGCCAGTCAAAGAGATCTGCCGAGTTCTCCCACATGCGCTGCTGGACATACTCTTTCGGGGCACGGTCACGGGAGAACGCCAGATCCAGCCGCGTCAGCGTGCCCGCCTCGACGAAGTCGCCGAGTTCGTCACCGTAGAGGAAGTCGGTGGCCCGCCGCCGGTCACCGAAGAACAGCCAGGATCGTCCCGACGCCCCCGTCGCCCGACGTTCCTGAAGGAACGCGCGGAACGGCGCGATACCGGTTCCCGGGCCGATCATGATGATCGGCACGTCGGGCGCGGGCAGCCGGAAATTGTGATTCGGCCGCAGGTGCACCTGCAGCGTCTCGCCGCGCTCAGCGAGGAACGTCGAGGCCACGCCGCCGTGCCTGCGGTCCCCGGCGGTGTAGCGCACGGTCGCGACGGTCAGGTGGACGTGGTCGGGGTGCAGCAGCGGACTCGACGCGATCGAGTAGTCGCGGAACTGAAGCGGCCTGAGGGTGTCGACGACCTCGTCGACGGTCAGGTCGGCGAGTCCGATCAGATCGAGGACGTCCTTGCCGTAGGCCCACGACCCCGGTATCGCGACGTGATCGGCGCCGAGCGCGACGGCCGCCGCGGCGTCGTCGGTCCTGGCGGCCACCAACGCCTGTAGCGCGCGTGAGGGGCTCCTGATTTCGAGATGGTGAGTCAGCAGGACGCCGAGCGACTCGTCGTGATCGGCTATGACGTGGTCGGGACCGACGCCGAGCTGGGCGAGGACCGCGTCGACCAGGATGGGGTCGTTGGAGGCGTGCACGGCGATGGAATCGCCTGCGAGATAGGTGATTCCGGCTCCGGCGAGGTCGATCTCGTAGTGGCGCACCTCCTTGTCGGACTCCGGCGCGGTGAGCAGCTGATTCACGGCCAGGCGGGCCTCGACGGGATGATGACGCTCCCGGTTGGCGGGCTCGGCGAATTCCGGCGAGTGTGCGTGACCGACAGTTACGGATACTTCGGGGGCAGCGGTGGTCCGCTGGTCCGCCAACAGCTTGACGACGACGGTCGTCCACGC
>NZ_JBOGDD010000034.1:0-4877 GCF_050701675.1 Mycobacterium sp.
ACTCAGCGTGATTCGAACTATTGTCGAATAGCCATATGTGAATATCCGACCGAATCAGCAGAGGTGGACCACCATGCGAGTTTCAGAGAGAAAAGCCGGATCTGGCTGTAGCTGTAAGTGCAACGCCTGCGACGGCGGACACCACTGCGGGAACCCCCCGAACTGCAACGTCAAGCGCTGACGGCCCAACGCTCTACGCTGGGTCGACGAGTCATCACCCCGTTTCAGGCGATTGAAAGGGCGATGCCGTCCAGGATGTCGTGTTCGCTGACGACGAGCTCGTCGATACCAGCGCGTTCGCCCAGTTCACGTGCCAACTCCTCGACGACGATCGCGCCGCCACCGATCACGTCGACGCGGCCCTCGTGCATCGGACCGAGTGCAGCCCGCTGACGACGCGTCATCGCCAGCAGACCGTCGCAGACCTTCAGCAGATCGCCGAACCCGACGCGGGACAGATGGATGGCTTCGGCGTCGTAGGCGGCCAGGTTCATCGCGAGCGCTGACAGCGTCGTAAAGGTGCCGGCGACACCCACCCACGTCCGCGCCCCCTCGACGGGTACGGCAGCCAGGGCCGCCGCGAGCCCGTCGCGGACCACGGCGCGCGCCTCGGCGATCTCGTCGGCCGTCGGCGGGTCGGACGTCAGGCACCGTTCGGTGAGTCGCACGCAGCCGATGTTCGCCGAGTAACTCGCATCGACACCCGCCGCAGAGCCCAGCACCACCTCGGTCGAGCCGCCGCCCAGGTCGACCACCACGAACGGGGCTGCGGCGGGATCGAGTTCACCGACCGCGCCGCGGAAGGACAGTTCGGCCTCCTCGGTGCCGGTGATGACCTCCGCGACCGAGCCAGGCACGGCGACTCCGAGCACGTCGGCCGTCATGGCGAAGAACTCGTCGCGGTTGGTTGCGTCGCGGGTTGCCGAGGTCGCCACCATTCGCACCGTCGACACCGAGTGGCGCTGCAGCAACACCGCGTAATCCTCGAGGGCCGCCCTGGTGCGCACCAGCGCGGCATCCCCGAAACGACCCGTGGCGTCGACGCCCTCACCCAGTCTTACGATGCGCATCTCGCGATGCACGTCGCGCAGTCCGCCCCCGGCGTCAGCACGGGTCGCGTCGGCGATCAACAGCCGAATGGAATTGGTCCCACAGTCGATCGCAGCGACTCTCGTCACGCCGTCCACACCTCTCGATCCAGGATGCCGGCCATCGCAGGCTCGCTCGCCAGCACGGCAAGGGCCTCGTCGCCGAACGGGTTGACGCCGGGCCCCTTCGCCAGCGAGTGCGCGATGACGACGTGCAGACACTTGACGCGGTCGGGCATCCCGCCGCCGGAGAACGTCGTACCCAACGGTTCGACGGCGTCGCGTTCGGCCAGAAACGACTCGTGCGCGCGGCGGTAGGCGTCGGCCAGATCCGGGTCGCGCCCCAGCCTCTCGGTCATCTCGCGCATCATCCCCGAGGACTCCAGCCGGCTGGCCGCGGCCGTGAGCGCGGGATGCGTCAGGTAGTACAACGTCGGAAAGGGTGTTCCGTCAGGCAGTTTCGGCGCCGTCTTCACGACTCCCGGTTGGCCGTTCGGGCAGCGGTAGGCGATCTCGAGGACGCCGCGGGGCTCGCGGCCCAGCTGGAGCGCGACGACGTCGAGATCGGTTTGGTCAACCACCGGCAGGCGGCGGGACGGGCGGCGGCGGAGGTGGAGGCAGCTCAGGAGCCGGGGGGATCTGCGAAACTCCGTGTGGCACATCGGCAACCGTCTTCCACAGGCTGGTGTACCACGGCTGACCGCTTGGTGTTTGCGCAGCGCTGACGCCGGGGACGGCCTCCGGTGCCGCCGCCCCCGGCGGCAGCTGCACCTGGTAGGGGATGTCGCCAGGCATGACGAAGCCAAGGCGCTCACGCGCCTGGGCAGCGATGTACACCGGGTCGCCGAGCTTGACCTTCTGTTGCTGGAGATCGGCGATCTGCGAACGCAATTGGGCCTCCGCGGTGGAGAGCTGCCTCATCTCGGTCCGCTGCGCGAAGTAGGTCCGCACGGGTCCCGCGATGGTCAGCGTCAGAACGCACACGACGACCGCGAGGATCGCAGCGCGCCTGGCGGCCGAACCGAGCCTCTGTTCGGACTGCTGCTCCGCCGCTTCGGCGATCGCCTTCTTGATCGGCTCGATGACACCGGTGGGCTCGTCGTCGACCTCGGCATCGGGGGCAGGCTCGGGTGCAGGGCGCGCCTCGACGGCGCGCGGCTCGCGCCTGATGGGCGTCGCCCCCCGCGGACGGCCGCCACCCTTGCCCGGCCGCGACGCGGGGGCGCGCCGCTTCGGGTCGGGCCGCTTCGCGTCGGGCATGGGCCGTTCACTCCTGTGAGAATTCGAGCCTTGACTGCCCTAAAAGCTACTTGCTCTCGAAGGAGAACCGCGGGAACGCCAGGTCACCGGCGTATCGCGCGGCGTCGCCCAGCTCCTCCTCGATGCGGAGCAGCTGGTTGTACTTGGCGACGCGCTCGCTGCGGGCTGGGGCACCGGTCTTGATCTGCCCGCTGCCGACGGCGACGGCCAGGTCGGCGATGGTGGTGTCCTCGGTCTCACCGGAGCGGTGGCTCATCATCGTGCGGTAGCCGCTGTTGTGGGCGAGTGCGACGGCGTCCAGCGTCTCGGTGAGCGTGCCGATCTGGTTCACCTTGACGAGCAACGCGTTGGCCGCCCCCTTCTCGATGCCCTCCTCGAGCCGCTCCGGGTTGGTGACGAAGAGGTCGTCTCCGACGATCTGGACGCGGTCACCGATCGCGGTGGTCAACGACACCCAGCCGTCCCAGTCGTCCTCGGACAGCGGATCCTCGATGGACACCAGCGGGTAGGCGTCCAGCAGCCCGGTGTAGAACTCGGTCATCTGCTCGGCGGTGCGGGTCTGCTTCTCGAAGGCGTAACCCGTGCCCGCCGTGTAGAACTCGGTGGCCGCGACGTCCAGCGCCAGCGCCACGTCGGAGCCAAGCGTGAAGCCCGCCCCCTCGATCGCGGAGCTGATGAGGTCGAGCGCCGCCACCGTGCCCGCGATGTCGGGGGCGAAACCACCCTCGTCGCCGAGTCCGGTGGACAGGCCCTGCTTCTTGAGGACCGACTTCAACGAGTGGTACACCTCGGCGCCCCAGCGCAGCGCCTCCTTGAACGAGGCCGCTCCGATGGGCGCAACCATGAACTCCTGAACGTCGACACCGGTGTCGGCGTGCGCGCCGCCGTTGACGATGTTCATCATCGGGACGGGCAGGATGTGGGCGTTCGGGCCGCCGAGGTAGCGAAACAGCGGGAGTCCGGCCGCGTCGGCAGCCGCCTTCGCCACAGCGAGGGAGACGCCAAGGATCGCGTTGGCGCCCAGTCGCGACTTGTCAGGGGTTCCGTCGCTGTCGAGCAGCGCCTGGTCGACGAGCCGCTGATCGTCGGCGTTCAGTCCGATGACGGCGGGCGCGAGCTCGGTCAGGACGCCCTCGACGGCCTTCTCGACGCCCTTGCCGCCGTAACGGCTGCCGCCATCGCGGAGCTCGACGGCCTCGTGCTCACCGGTCGACGCTCCCGACGGGACGGCGGCGCGTGCGGCGGAGCCGTCGTCGAGCACCACCTCGACCTCGACGGTCGGGTTGCCCCGGGAATCGAGAATCTCTCGTGCGGCGATCTGCTCGATGACGGGCACTGTCGTCTCCCTAGCGTCGGGGCTGATGCGGACGGTCTTGTACGGGCACAGCCTAGATGCTGTGGTTTGGCGCTGCCGAGATGGCCGCCACGGTAGTCAACTCGCTTGTTTGACGACAGGGAATGCTATTTCGGCGCAGGGGGCTACAGCGAGTGGCCCGTGGCGTAGGCGGTCGCCCAGTCGCGGACCGTGCGGGCGTACTGGTCGGAGAGGTTGTAGGCCCGCAGGGCGTCCATCCAGCCTCGCGGCTTGGCCAGGTCCTTGCCTCGCCAGCAGAGGTACCCCGCGGCGGACAGCGCCGCGTCGTCGATGTTGTCGGGGCTGACGACGCCGTCGTTGTTCGCGTCCACCCCGTAGAGCTTCCAGGTCTCGGGGATGAACTGCATGGGCCCCATCGCCCGGTCCATGAACGGGTCCCCGTCGAGCTTGCCGCCATCGGTGTCGGGAATCGCCATGTTGCCCATCGAGCCGTCGAGCCGGACCCCACGGATCGGCGGTGTCACGTCCCCGTTGGGCGCGATGGTCGCACCCCGATACGTCCCGTGGTGGCTCTCGACCATCCCGATGCCCGCCAGCGTCGTCCACGCCAGATGACACTTCGGGTTCTCCACCTCGGCGACCCGCGCCGCGTAGGCATATGCCTCCAGCGCCGTCGCGGGGATGCCAAGGGCGCCAGAGCGTTCAGCCGCCCACGCCCGCAGCTGGTCGGCGGGACGCCCCTTGGCATGGGTGTCGACCTGCGGCACCGGATCACCAGGTGGCGGCGGCACGCCCTCTGGGATGGGAATCCCCGTCTGCCACGAGCACGAGGAGGCCATGATCAGGGCCGCAGCGACGACAACCGCGACGGCCCGCAGCCAACGCACTGGCGACACCGGACTCCCTCGACACACTCGAATTCCTGCCATCGTCCCATGCGTTGGGGGGAGCCCCATTGACCAACAGGAGGCGTACAGTCCCGTCCACTGGTATTGCTAAGGTGAGCCATACCTATCGTTGGGTAGCCAATGCTGGGTACCTCCCTATTCGTAGCAAGGACGATGCATGACGGCCGTCGGGGACGTTTCGGTGACACTTCTCGCCGCGGGTCCAAGCGTTTCCTCACAGCTCTTCGGCAGTGCGCTCATCGGCGTCCGTGAGGGCCTCGAAGCCGCCATCGTCGTCACCATCCTGGTGGCGTTCCTCGTCAAGTC
>NZ_JBOGDD010000035.1:0-1983 GCF_050701675.1 Mycobacterium sp.
GGTGTCCGAAGCCGAGGCGGACGAGCTTGGTGCGGCCGTCGCTGGAGCATTGTCAGCGGCGGGGGTGGCGCCATCGGTCGGAGCGTTCGACGTCGAATCGGACGGCGACGAGTCCGAGGACGCGCCCGTGGACGAGGAGTCCGACGAGTCCGATCCTCCATCGGCGTGCGCTACCGCGGCGCCCTGTCCAGCTGCCAGGGCGGCACCGACTCCGAGGGCCACGGCCAACGCGCCGATGCGGCCGATGTGCCGGGCGTAGGTCGTCGTACCGGCCGTGACGAGCGGATCCCAAGCTGGGCCGTCGAGGCGGAAAGTCGGGTAGACGGCTTGCCCGCGCCCACCGGTTCTGCGGTGCCGTGATGCGGCGCGGACGGCACGATGATTGTGTGCTGGGGCCATGGTGGGTCCGCCTTCCGGCTCTTCAGAGATGCGAAATGCGCGACCTCCCCGCCCCGATTTCGGGACGGTGAGCGCCGCACGGCAGATAACTTACGGTCTCGTCAAATAATTTGCTAGCTAACTCATGAATTTCACGGGAAATCATTTTCAGGGCTGCGGCCGCACCCGGGATGCGGGCAGAAGAATTGCACGCAGTGGACGTGAACCGATTGTTTGCCCGCTGATCGATGCATGTCGCAGCGTTGAACGCGACATGCCCGTGACAGCTACGGAGTGATCTTGAATAGGGCGGCACAAACACCTTGAGACATCACTTTGCGGAATCGAACAGCAAACAATCACTGTGGCGTCGAAAAATAAGGCGTTAGCTGCCATACGTTCGACAGCGGTGTCGACGGACGGTCGAGTGAGCCACGGCGGCGGGCCGTTCCCGTGCTAGTTGCTAGTTGCGAGTTTGCGGTGGGCGGGCGAGGCTCCGGCCGGATGCACGATTCGCGAGGCGTCCCGCCCGCATGAACGCACAGGCGCTTCGCCGCGGCCTCACAGATCTCGGTGTCAGGATGGCCGCGTGCGTCGACTGTGCGGTCTGGTGATCTGTGTCGGCGTGCTGGCGGCATGCAGTCCGCCTGCTCCGCAACTGCGCCCCCCGCAGACGCCGCCGATGGGGTGGAACTCGTGGAACTCCGGTATCCCGCTGACCGAACAGACCGTCGAGGACACCGTCGACGCGATGGTGTCCTCGGGAATGCGGGACGCTGGCTACCGCTTCGTCAACCTCGACGCCGGGTGGGCCGCGCCAACCAGGGACGCCGATGGCCATCTGCGGGCCGACCCGGTGCGGTTTCCGCACGGCATCGCCGCGTTGGCGACCTACGTCCACGAGCGCGGCATGCTGCTCGGTATTTATCACAGTCCGTTCAACCAGGGCTGCGGTCAGGATCCGCGCATCGGCGGCGCCGGCCACGAACAGGCTGACGCAGGCACGTTCGCCAAGTGGGGCATCGACTACCTCAAGTACGACTGGTGCCGGTTGGACGCCGGGCACACCGAACAGGTGAAGTACTTCGCGGCGATGCGGGATGCATTGCGCGCCAGCGGCCGTCACATCGTCTACAGCATCAACCCCAACAGTTCCGGCAATCCCGACGCGGGCTCCGAATACGACTGGTCCCACATCGCCGACGTCAGCCGGGACGCGATGGACCTGGTGCCGGCCTGGGGGGACGATGCGCTCTGGGCCGAGGGTCTCGCCGGCGTCAGCCAGGCGTTCAATGCCGCGGGCCCGGTCGCGCCCCGCGACGGCCCGAAGCACGTCAACGACCCGGACATGCTGGTGGTCGGGATCGGGTGGAACGAGTTCGTGAACGGGCACCCCACGATGTCACTCGGGCCGCAGCGCCCCGACCTGACGGAAACCGAACAGCGCGCACACTTCTCGCTGTGGGCGATGCTGGCCGCGCCTCTTCTGGCGGGCAACGACGTGCGCTCGATGTCCGAGGGGACGCAGGCCATCCTGACCAACCGCGATGTCATCGCCGTCGACCAGGATCCGCTGGTGCTGCAAGGCCTTCCGCTGTTGAACGA
>NZ_JBOGDD010000036.1:0-3118 GCF_050701675.1 Mycobacterium sp.
GATGGGCTGCGCTGGGCACAGGTGGTCGCCGGTGAATCCGCACTCGGCCCAATCATCAAACGCGCCAAGGAACAACTGCGCGCCCTACCCGATCCCCTGACCTACGGACTGCTGCGCTACCTCAACAGCGACGTCGACCTACGCGGCCCCGACCCGACGATCGGATTCAACTACTTCGGGCGGATGGGCGCGGCCGAGTCCTCCGGCGAACTGTGGCAGATCAGCCAAGACGGGTTGGCGGTCGCCACCTTTGCCGCGGCGGTTCCCATGCCGTTGGCGCACACCCTGGAACTCAACGCCAGCACCGTCGACACCGATGTCGGCCCGCACCTGCACGCCGACTGGACCTGGGCGCCGTCGGCTCTGGATCAGGCTCAAATCGGTCGGCTCAGCCAGCTGTGGTTCGACGCCCTGACCGGCATCTGCGCGCACGTGCAACACGGCGGCGGCGGACTGACCCCCTCCGACATCACTCCCGCGCGGTTGACTCAACCCCAGATCGACGAACTGCAGCAGCTGTACCGCGTCGCCGACATCCTGCCGCTGACTCCGCTCCAGCGGGGACTGCTCTTCCACTCCGCCAGACAGAACAGCGATGACGACCTGTACGCAATGCAGCTCGACATCACCGTCACCGGCCCGCTGGAACCCGATCGTCTACACGACGCCGTGCACACCGTCACCGCCCGTCACCCCAACCTGGCCGCACGCTTTTGCAGTCAATTCGACCAGCCGGTCCAAGTCATTCCGGCCAACCCCCAAACACCCTGGCAATACCTGGAACTCGATACCGATGTCGAGGAACGGTTCCAGCGGGCGTGTGCCGCCGAACGCGCCGCAGTCTGCGATCTCAGGGGCGCGTCGCCCTTTCGAGTTGCTCTGATCCGCACCGCGCCAGATCGTCACAGGGTCGTGCTGACCAATCATCACATCGTGCTCGACGGCTGGTCGCTGCCGATCCTGCTCCACGAGATCTTCGCCAGCTACTACGGTCAGCCGCTACCGCCTGCCGGGTCGTACCGTCGCTTCGTCAGCTGGCTGGCCGAGCGGGATCTCGAAGCCGCCCAGTCGGCCTGGCGCGAGGTGCTGGCCGGCTTCGACACCCCCACCCTGGTGGGGCCGCCGGGACCGGCAAGACTGGGGCCGCGCGGCCTTGCCTCGGCTCGGGTGCCCGAGGCCACCACCCGGGCCGTGAACGAGCTGGCGCGGTCGTGTCACACCACCGTGAACACGGTGCTGCAGGCCGCGTGGGCGCAGGTGTTGATGTCGATGACCGGCCGACGTGACGTCGTGTTCGGTGCCGCGGTCTCCGGGCGGCCGGTCGAGGTGCCCGGCGCGGAATCGATGGTGGGCCTGTTGATCAACACGGTGCCGGTACGGGCCACCATCACGCCTACCACCAGCATCGCCGACCTGCTCGATCAATTGCACAGCGCCCACAACCACACGCTCGACCACCAACACCTGGCGCTCAACGAGATTCACCGCGTCACCGGCCACGACCAATTGTTCGACACGCTGTTCGTGTTCGAGAACTACCCCATCGACACCTCCGCGCTGTTGCGCACCAACGGATTGGCCATTACCGAGTTCACCGGCAGCGAATCCACCCATTACCCGCTGACGATTCAGGCCCGTCCAGACCACGAATTGATCCTTCGCATCGAATACGACACCCACGTATTCGACACGGCAGGCATCGAAGCAGTGATCGAGCGGTTCCAGCGGGCGTTGGTGGCCATGACCACCGATTCAGGGAGTCAATCATGACCGCCAATCCCACCCGACGGTTCTTGTCGATCGACCTGCTCGGTGAGACTGAACACAACCGGCTGGATGAGTTCGGCCACCGTGCGGTGCTCACCCAGTCCGCGACGGCGGTGTCGATCCCCACACTGTTCACCGACCAAGTCGCGCGCACCCCCGAAGCGGTGGCCCTGACGTTCGGGGATCGTTCGTGGACCTACCGCGAACTCGACGAAACGTCGAACAGGTTGGCCCACCAGCTCACCGAACACGGCGCAAGCCCAGGACAGTGCGTCGCGCTGCTGTGCTCCCGCTCCGCCGAGGCGATCGCGGCGATCCTGGCGGTGCTCAAGACCGGGGCGGCGTACCTGCCGATCGACCCCGCGATGCCGACGGCCCGCATCGACTTCATGATTGCCGACGCCACCCCCGTCGCCGCGGTCACCACCACCGAGCAGGCCGACCGGCTGCGAGAATACGGTTTCACCGTCATCGACATCCTCGACCTCGGCATCGACACCCACCCCAACACCGCATTACCGGCCCCCGACCCCCACGACGTCGCCCACATCATCTACACCTCGGGCACCACCGGTGTCCCCAAAGGCGTTGCGGTCACCCACCACAACGTCACCCGACTGTTCGACACCCTCGACGTCGGCCTGGACTTCACCCCGGCACAGGTGTGGACCCAATGCCACTCCTACGCCTTCGACTACTCGGTCTGGGAAATCTGGGGCGCCCTGCTGCACGGCGCACGCCTGGTCGTGGTGCCAGAACAGGTAGCGGGCTCACCAGAGGACTTTCACGCCCTACTCCTGGACGAACACGTCACCGTATTGAGCCAAACCCCCTCCGCGGCAGCAGCGCTGTCACCGGACGGATTGGACTCGGTGACGTTGATGGTCGCCGGTGAAGCCTGCCCCACCGAGGTCGTCGACCGGTGGGCCCCCGGGCGGGTGATGATCAACGGCTACGGCCCCACCGAAACCACCATCTACGCCACCATCAGTGCACCGTTGACCACCGGGGTGGGTGTGGTGCCGATCGGTGTGCCCGTGCCAGGGGCGGCGCTGTTCGTCCTGGACGGCTGGCTCCAACCCGCACCCCCCGGCGTGCTCGGTGAACTCTACGTCGCCGGCCGCGGTGCCGGAGTCGGATATTGGCGCCGAACCGGTTTGACCGCCTCCCGGTTCGTGGCGTGCCCATTCGGGGCGCCCGGGGCACGGATGTATCGCACCGGGGACCTGGTGCGCTGGGGTGCTGACGGGCAGCTGCAATACCTTGGGCGCGCTGATGAGCAGGTCAAGATCCGCGGCTACCGCATCGAACTCGGCGAAATCCAGGCCGCCCTCACCGCCCTCGACGGCGT
>NZ_JBOGDD010000037.1:0-7885 GCF_050701675.1 Mycobacterium sp.
GAGTAGCCGTGCTCTCGGAACTGGCGGTCCCACTCGTCGAGTATCAATTCGGTGAGGTCGCGAACGGGTTCGGCGGCATAGATCATCAGCTCGGCGACTCCGTCGTCGAGACCCAGGCGGGTGCGGAATTCGTACAGCTGCCTGATGGCCTCGGCCCGCCGGTCGCTGGGGCTCACAACGGTGCCCACTAGCCCTTCTGCTCCGCGCTTGAGGTGCAGGGTCGCGGAGATCAGGGACTTCAGGACGGCCTTCTTGTCTTCCCCCGCTCGCTTCTCGTAGTCGAGGACGAGCTCATGGGCCCTGTCGTCTCGCTTTGTTCTGGCGTCGATCCGTTTGGTCCAAATCGCCACGGCTGCAGTCGATAGAACGGACACGACCGGCACTAGCGTGGTCGAGACCACGGTCAGCACACTCATGGTCGCCCAGTCTGCCCGACCGGCCCGGAGCGTATGCGGTGGTCGGCGAGTTCGATTCAGCTGTCGTTGCCGACGGTGAGGGCAACGGCTTCGTCCCGCGCCTCCTCCTCCGGCGTCTCCTCGTCGTCGATGTGCTTGAGGTACGGACGCGTGGCGAGCATGACGCCCGCACCCAACAGCACGGCGGCTGCGCCCACCCAGAACGGCAGGTGCGCGTTGAACGTCTCACCGAGAACGCCCGCCAGCCACGGTGCCACGGCGCCGCCGCCGAACCGCAGGAAGCTGTAGGCCGCTGATGCGACGCCGCGTTCGACCGGGGCTGCCTTCATGACCGTCTCGGTGATCAGGGTGTTGTTGACGCCGATGAACAGGCCCGCCAGCACCACGCACGTCGCCAGCACCGCCTTGTGGTCGGTGCCGACCGCCATCACGGCGAGGAGCAGCGAGAACGCGAGCAGGTTGAGGATGAGCACCCGCACGGTGCCGAACCGGTGCTGCAGACGCGGCGCCACCACCACCGACGTGAAGGCCAGGGCCAGACCCCAGCCGAAGAAGATCAGCCCGATCTGGTGTGCGCTCATGTCGAGTGGGAAGGGCGTGAACGCCAGCAGCGTGAAGAAGCCGAAGTTGTACAGCAGCGCGGTGATTCCGACGCCGAGAAGACCGCGGTGCTTCAGCGCGCGTAGGGGATCGATCAGGCTGGTGGCGCGGGCGGCGGGAGGGGTCGCAGGCAGCAGGAACACCGTGACGACGAGCGCGACCGCCATCAGTGCCGAGACGCCGAAGAACGGGCCGCGCCAGGAGATCGAGCCCAGCACCCCGCCGACGAGGGGTCCGACGGCGATGCCGAGTCCGAGCGCGGCCTCGTACAGGATGATCGCCTGGGCCACCGAGCCGCGTGCGGAGTTGACGATCGTGGCCAACGCGGTCGCAATGAACAGTGCGTTGCCAAGGCCCCACAGCGCGCGCCACCCGACGATGCCCATCACCGACTCCGACATGCCTGCCAGTCCCGCGCCGGCGATGATGATCACCAACCCGATCAGCAGGGTGCGCTTGGGTCCGATGCGGCTGGACACCACCCCAGTGATGAGCATCGCGACGCCCATCACGGCCATGTAGCTGGTGAACAGCAGTGACACCTGCGACGGTGTCGCGTGGAGGTTGTCGGCGATCGGCTTGAGGATCGGGTCTACCAGGCCGATGCCCATGAAGGCGACGACGGAGGCGAACGCGACGGCCCAGACGGCCTTGGGTTGACGCCACATGGGCGGGCTACTCCTCTTCGGTTGGCGGTTCAGTTGTCGACGGTATTCAGCGGTTCTCCTGCGCATCCTCGAGGATCGCGCGCATGACGCGCACCGCGTCGGTGAGGGACCGGCGGTCGCCGTCGTCGAGACGATCCAGATAGGGGTCGACGACCGCGCCGCGGTCGGTGCGCACCCGCTCCAGCACGTCCCTGCCCTTCTGCGTGATGCTGATGAGTACGGCGCGGGCGTCGGCCGGATCGGTGATGCGTGACACCAGGCAAGCGTCTTCGAGCCGCCGGACCTGGGTGGTCATCGTCGGTTGCGAGCAGTGATCGAAGGCTGCGAGGTCGGAGATCCGGGCTGCGCCCTGGTCCTCGATCGTCGACAGCAGGCGGGCCTGGGCAAAGGGCAATTCGAGCTTGACGCGCTGGGTGGCGAGTCGGTTGAGCCTGGCGACCACGGACAACAGATCCGCTGCGAGCGCGGTGTCAGTCGCAGTTGAGGAGGGCATGGCCCGAATTTACATAGAAATTCTATGTAGATCAAACGCGGCCGCATCGTGGCCATGGTCACAGCGGGCTGAGAAGCCTCTCGGTCGACAGCTGGCAGAATCGAGAAATGGCGCAGAGCGGTAGCGGGACCGGCTCGGGCGCACCCCGTCGGGCCGGATCGATGCACCCCGACGAGCTGGCCCATGCCGCGGTCATCGCCGCACTGAGCGCTGCGACCGCGATCATCGCCGTCGTCGTCCCCTTTGCGGCCGGACTCTCGGTGCTCGGCACCGTCCCCTTGGGCCTGCTCGCCTATCGCCATCGCTTCCGGGTGTTGATCGCCGCGACCGTCGCGGGAGGCACGATCGCCTTCCTCATCGCCGGGTTCGGCGGATTGATGACGGTCTTCAACTGCGCCTACATCGGCGGCTTGACCGGCATCGTCAAACGCCGTGGACGCGGCGCGCCGACCATCACGATCGCGGCGTTGATCGCTGGCGCGTTGTTCGGCCTGTTCGGCGTCCTGTTCCTGATCGTCTTCTCCCGCATCCGCGAGCTGGTCTTCAAGTCCTTCACCGCCAACGTCAACGGACTCGCCGCGATACTCGACCGAGTCTCCGGCTTCGAAGGCGTCGCGCAGC
Source organism: Mycobacterium sp. (assembly GCF_050701675.1). Taxonomy (GTDB): domain Bacteria; phylum Actinomycetota; class Actinomycetes; order Mycobacteriales; family Mycobacteriaceae; genus Mycobacterium. Next base: position 2,799 of record NZ_JBOGDD010000037.1, read on the forward strand.
GCATGCGGGGCGACTTCGCGACCGTGCTGACGTACTGGCCCGTCCTGATCATCGGATCGAGCATCCTGAGCATCGGCATGGTCACCTTCATCGGGTGGTGGGCCTTGTCCCGGGTCCTGGTGCGGCTGTCCGGCGTGCCGGACGTGCACAAGCTCGACTCCGTCGACGACCCCGCGGCCATCGGGCCGGTGCCCGCCCGGCTGCGCGACGTGCGCTTCCGGTACGACGGCGCGGACCACGACGCCCTCGGCCCGGTGTCACTGACCGTCGACGCGGGCGAGCACGTCGCAGTCACCGGACCCAACGGATCGGGCAAGACGACGTTGATGCTCCTTCTGTCGGGGCGCCCGCCCACCGCGGGAACCGTCGACCGGCCCGGCGCAGTCGGCCTCGGCAAGGCCGGCGGGACCGCCGTCGTCCTGCAACATCCCGAGAGTCAGGTCCTCGGCACCCGCGTCGCCGACGACGTCGTGTTCGGACTTCCGCCCGGCGCCACCACGGACGTGGAGGGACTGCTCGCCGAGGTCGGACTGGACGGGCTGGCCGAACGCGATACCGGCGGTCTGTCCGGCGGTGAGCTCCAGCGACTCGCCGTGGCGGGTGCGCTGGCCCGTGAACCGGCGCTCCTGATCGCCGACGAGGTCACCAGCATGGTCGACCAGCAGGGCCGCGAGGGGCTCATCTCCGTCCTGTCGGGGTTGACGAAGAATCGTCGAATGTCGTTGGTGCACATCACGCACTACAACGACGAAGCGGCGTCGGCCGATCGGATCATCGACCTGACCGGAAGCGGTGGCACCGCGGACAACGTCGAGATGGTCAGCACCGCACCCGCCCCCGTGCCGACCAGCGCGCACAGCCACCGTGACGGGCCGCCCCTGCTGGAGTTGAAGGGCGTCGGGCACGAGTACGGATCGGGAACACCATGGGCGTCGACCGCGCTGCGTGACGTCGACCTCGTCGTCAACGAGGGCGACGGTGTGTTGATCCACGGACTCAACGGATCGGGCAAGTCGACGCTGGCGTGGATCATGGCGGGTCTGCTGGCGCCGACCTCCGGTACCTGCCTTCTTGATGGCAAGCCGGTGGCGGATCAGGTTGGCGCCGTGGCGATCTCGTTCCAGGCCGCCCGATTGCAGCTGATGCGCGGGCGCGTGGACATGGAGATCGCCTCGGCCTCCGGGCTGGACTACTACGACCACTCCCAGATCGTCGACGCACTGGCCAAGGTCGGCCTCGACCCCGCCATCGGGCTGCGGCGCATCGATCAACTCAGCGGTGGCCAGATGCGCAGGGTCGTGTTGGCGGGTCTGTTGGCCCGCTCGCCGCGGGTGCTGATCCTCGACGAGCCGCTGGCCGGGTTGGATGCCGCCAGTCAGCGGGGGTTGCTGGGGCTGCTGTCCGCCCTGCGCCGCGACGTCGGGTTGACCGTCATCGTCATCTCGCACGACTTCTCCGGACTCGAGGAGCTGTGCCCCCGCACGCTGCACCTGCAGGGCGGCGCCGTCATGCCGGCGCCAACGGCTGCGGGAGGCGTCTCGTGACCACGACCTCGCGCCAGCCACGACCGGTCGTGCTGCTGCGGCCGGTGCCCGGCCGCACCGTCGTCCACGAGCTCTGGGCGGGCACGAAGCTGCTCGCCGTCGCGGCCATCGGCGTCCTGCTCACGCTCTATCCGGGCTGGGTGCCGATCGCGCTGGTGGGCGCGCTGGTGTTGGCGACGGCGTGGATCGCCCGCATTCCCCGTGGCGTGCTGCCGTCCGTTCCGCGCTGGTTGTGGGTCGTGCTGTTCCTCGGCGCGCTGACCGCATCGTTCGCCGGCGGAAGTCCCCACCTCACCATCGGGTCGGTAGACCTCTGGCTCGGCGGACTGTTCAACTTCCTGCACCTGACCGTGCTCTCGATCGTGCTGCTCGGGCTCGGTGGCCTGGTGTCGTGGACCACCAACGTCGCCGAGATCGCGCCGGCGGCGGCGAAGATCGGCAGGCCGCTGCGGCTCCTGCGCCTCCCGGTCGACGACTGGGCGGTGACGCTATCGCTGGCCCTTCGCGCCTTCCCCATGCTGATCGACGAGTTCCGCGTGCTGATCGCCGCGCGCAAGCTCCGGCCGCGCGAGCCTGCCGTCACCTCCAGGGAACGGCGGCACCGGATGTCGAGGGAGATCATCGATCTGCTTGCGGCGGCCGTCACGGTGGCGTTGCGTCGCGCCGACGAGATGGGTGATGCGATCACCGCACGCGGTGGTGCCGGGCAGATCTCCGCATTGCCGTCACGGCCGACGTGGATCGACGGCATCGCGGGGGCGGTCGTCGTTGCCGTGTGCGGTGCGTCGGTCGTGGTCGAGGTCTTCACCCCGCTGGCGACCACCTAGCGATCCGCCGCCGCGTTCGCCGCGACCTGCGCCTCGGCGAGGCTCTCGGGCACGTCTCGACGCCCGAGGAACATCTCGTCGAAGTACGGCCGCAAGGCCTGGTAGCCGGCAGGGAAGCCAGGTCCGCCGGGCGCCGCGATGCGGGGTCCGTCGAGCACCGTGAAGAACGGGCTGACGTCGACGCCGCGCGCCGCCCAGTGGTCGAAGTAGGCGGGCTGAGCGGCGATCGCCGCGGGGATCGCGGCACCGCCGGTCCCGAGGAACTCGTTGCCGCGGGTGCTGCCCATCCACGCCAGGACCTGGCGCACGGCGTCGGGGTGCGGCGAGGCGGCGTTGCCCGCGGCGGCGATGCCGTTGGTGACGCTGACGCGACCGGCGGGGCCCGTCGGCAACATCACCACCCCCCATCGGAACGGCGCGGTATCCGCGATCGCGGACAGGTTGTAGGTGCCCGACTGGAACAACGCCATCCGTCCCGCAAGGAACTGGTTGCGCGAGAAGTCGCCGTTGTCATTGGTATCCGCCGCGGGGGGAGCGACGTGGTCGGTGTTGATGAGCCCGACCAGATACTCGAACGCCTGAACCGCCGCAGGGTTGTCGAAGGCGAAGCGGTCGCCGTCGATGAACGTGCCGCCCGCCGAGCCGATGTAGTTGAGATAGATGCCCTGAAGGTCGTTCGCGGCGTTGTAGCCCCACTGCTTGACTCTGGCCGGATCGAATCGAGGTGTGCCGGCGCGGTTTCCGTCTGCGTCGACGGTCAGCCGGGCCAACAACGGCGCCAGGGTGTCACCGGCAGAGGGCCCACCGGGTGCCCAGCGCAGCCCCGACAGCTCGGAGACGTCGACCCCGGCCTGATCGAGCAGGTCGGCGTTGAAGTACACCGCGATGCCGGCGTCTGTCAGCTGCGGCACCGCCCACAGCACGCCGTCGCGGGTGAACTGTTGCACCACCGACCCGTCCCAGCCCCGCGCCGTCGCGGGCCCGAGCGTCTTCCCGACGTCGAGCAGCTTGCCGTTGTCGGCGTAACCGGCGAAGTAGGCGTTGGACAGCCAGAAGACGTCGTCCGCCCCGCCGCCCGCGACGTCGGTGCGCAGCGTGTCGAAGTACGACGAGTACGCGACGACGTTGACGCGGACCTCGATGTCGGGGTGCTCACGGGTGAACTCGGCGAACGACTCGCGGTAGGCAGCCGCCACCTGTTCGTCCCACAGCCGTACCGTCACCACCGTCTTGCCGGTCGGCTCGCCCGACCCGCCGAGGAGCACCGCGGCGGCCAGCAGCACCGCGAGCCCAAGAGCGAGCGCGCCTGCGAACAGCGTCGAGAACTTGGGCTTCGTCACTGCGACCCCGAGTCGTTGACATAGCGCTCACAGTCGTCCTTGCCCGCGGTTTCCGACCGTGAGCGCTCACTCAACGCGAGGCGGCGCATCACTTGATCCCCGTGACGACGATCGACCGGACGATGTGGCGACCGAACGCCACGAACACGGCGATGAGGGGGACGATCGCGACCGTCGTCGCCGCCATCACCAGCGTCCACTGCGCGTCGTACCGCGACTGCAGACCCGCCGTGGCCACTGTCAGCACCTGCCACTTGCCGCCGCTGGTGATCACCAACGGCCACATGAAGCTGTTCCACTGCGAGACGACGGTGATGAGCGCCAGGGTGACCAGCACCGGTCGGCTGGCGGGCAGCACCACGTGCACGATGACGTCGAGGGTGTTGGCTCCGTCGATGCGCGCGGCCCGGATCAGGTCGGCGGGGATGGTGCGGAAGTACTCCCGCAGCAGGAAAATCGCGTACGGCGACCCAAACAAGAACGGCAGCACCAACGCCCAGAAGGTGTTCCGAAGACCTACTTCGGCCATCATCAGGTACAGCGGCACCACGGTCACGGTCGCAGGCACCATCAGGGTGGCGACGTACAACCAGAACAGGGCGTCGCGGCCGGGAAACTCCATCCGCGCGAATGCATACGCGGCGAGCACCGAGAAGGTCAGCTGCCCCACCAGGATGACGGCGGTCATCAGGGCGGTCACGACGAGTGCTCGACCGAATCCGGCGTCGACCAGACCGAGGTAGTTCGCGAACGTCGGCGGAGCGGGTACGGACAGTGGCGAAGAGGTGTTGAACTGACGCGCCGAGGTGAACGACGTCAGAAGGCCGAGTCCGAACGGGACCAGCGTGATCACCGCGAGGACCGCCAGCATCAGGTAGATCGCCGCGTTGGAGACCGTGCGGCGGCCCGGCCTAGACGAGGTCATAGCTGATCCTGCGCCGGAAGTACTGATGCTGGACGAGGGTCACCCCGAGCAACAGTGCGAACAGCACCACCGCCATCACGGCGGCGCGTCCGACCGCGGCGGCGCCGAAGGCCTCGGCGTAGATGCGGTGGGCGACGAGATCGGTGCGGCCAAGGGGACCGCCGTCGGTCAGTGCGTAGACGGTGTCGAAAACCTGAGCGGCGCTGACGATTCCGGTGACGAGGACGAAGAACAGCGTCGGCCGCAACATCGGAAGTGTGATCCGCCGGAACCGCTGCCAGGAGTTGGCGCCGTCGGTGCGGGCCGCGTCCTGCACCTCACGTGGGATGGCCAGGATGCCCGCGAGGAAGAACAGCGTCACGTACCCGACGTTGGTCCACACCGTGACCGCGGAGACGACGGGCAGCGCGAGGACGGGATCGGTGAGCCACTCGACGGGACGCCCCAGCAC
>NZ_JBOGDD010000038.1:0-6004 GCF_050701675.1 Mycobacterium sp.
GGCCATCCCGGCGGCCAATGCGCCTGGCGCGCCCGAGCACTCGAGTAGCACGTCGAACGTCCGGTCGCCGACGACTTCCGGTGTCTCTGTGGCGAAACCCATTCGCTTGGCGATCCCTCGCCGGAACTCGGACGGGTCGACGACGGTCACCGAGCCCGCCCCGAACGCGCGGGCGACGGAGGCCGCCAGCAGCCCGACGGGCCCGGCACCGCTGACCAGGACGTGATCACCCGCCGTCAGGTTCGCTCGCTTGCACCCCCAGATCCCCACCGAGAGCGGCTCGAGCAGGGCCCCTTGCTCATAGGTCATCTCGGGCGGAATCGGGTAGAGGTTGCGGGCGTCGATCGCCATCAGCTCCATCAGCGCGCCGTCATACGGCGGGGTGGCCAGGAAGACCAAGTCGGGACACAGGTGGTAGCGGCCCGCCGTGCACTCCCCGCAGTTGCGGCACGGGGTACCCGGTTCGATGGCGACGCGGTCGCCGACGGCCACGTTCGTCACCTCGCTGCCGATCTTGGCGACCTCCCCGGACACCTCGTGGCCGAGCACGATCGGGCCGTCGACGATGTAGTCGCCGATCCTTCCGATCTTGAAGTAGGCGGTGTCCGATCCGCAGACCCCGACGGCATGGATCCGCACCACCGCCTGCATGGGGCCGGGCTCTGGTTCTGGAAGTTCCTGAATCTCAATTTGTTCGAGCTTCGTCATCACCGCTGCGCGATTGGTCACTAGTCGCCTCCTTGGGTCTGGGGTGGACGGGAATTCAGGCATCTTGGCGAGCGAAGCGACGGGGGTCAGGCACGGCCGTGCGATGCCCGTGACTTGCGTGCCACCGAGTCGATGGCGACCGCGACGGCCAGCACCAGCCCGGTGATGATGAAGCGGTACGACGAGTCGAGGTTCAGCAGCGTCAGCCCGCTGGCGATCGCCGCGATGACGAGCGTGCCAAGCAGCGCCGAGAACGCGCTGCCGCGGCCGCCGAACAGACTGGTGCCGCCGATCACCGCGGCCGCGATCGCGTTGAGGTTCACGTCGCCAGTGCCGCTGGACAGGTTCGCCGAGGCCAGTCGCGCCGCGGCCAGGATGCCGCCGACGCAGGCGAGGAACGAACAGACCGCGAACGCGGTGAGGTAGATCCGTCGCACGTTGATGCCCGCGCGGCGGGCCGCCTCCTCGTTGCCGCCGATCGCGAGCAGGCTGCGCCCCCACGTGGTGCGCGTGAACGCGTAGTGCAGCACCAGCACCAGCGCGACGAACAGCACCACCATCCAGCCGACACCGCGTTCCTGGTTGAGGTACCAGGCGAACAGCCCGAGGGCCACGACGAGGGCTACCGAGCGCAGCACCAGATAGTTCATCGACTGCGCGGAAAGGTTTGCCTTCCTTCGCCGTTGGCGTCGCTCGAAGCCGCTGACGAACAGGCCGACGCCGACCAGTGCGGCCAGCGCGTACGACAGCCACGCCGGTACGAACGAGAGCTGGGCGAAGTGGACCAGCGTCGAGTCGAACGGCAGGTTGACCGAGCCCTGGTCGCCGAGGATCGCCAACTGCAGGCCGAGGAAGGCGAGCAGCCCGGACAGTGACGCCACGAAGCTCGGCATGCCGAAGCGGGTGAGCGCAATGCCGTAGACGAGCCCGATCAGGAGCGCGACCGCGCACGCCAGCGCGACCGCGAGCACCCAATTCCAGCCGTGCCGGACGAACAGCACGCCCACGATCGCCCCCGACAACCCGCTGACCGAGCCGACCGAGAGGTCGATCTCACCGACCAACAGCACGCAGACGATGCCGAGCGAGATGATGCCGACCGCACAGGAATCCAGCGTCAGGTTCACCAGATTCGCGCTGGACAGGAAGACCGGGTTGAGCGACTGGAAGATGGTGCAGATCACCAGCAGACCAACGACCACCGGCAGGACGCCGACGTCGCCCGCCTTGACGCTGCGCCAGAACGACCGCAGTGCGCCGCCGAAGCCGGCTTCGTGGTGGAGTCGCTCGTCGCTCCGGTCGAGCGCGGTCGCGGTCATGGTGTCCCCGCTTCCAGGTCATCGATACCCTCGGCGCTGGTGCGGCCGCGGCGTCGGGTGACCGCGTTGTCCGATGCGCCGGTGATGGCGGCGACCAGCTGCTCGGTGGTGACGGTCGCCGCGTCGAACTCGCCGTTGTTGCGGCCGAGGCGCAGCACGACGATGCGGTCGGCAACGGCGCGGACGTCCTCCATGTTGTGACTGACCATCACGACGCCGAGCCCGCGCTGTTTGACCCGTTCGATCAGGTCGAGCACCTCCGCGGTCTGGGCCACACCGAGCGCTGCGGTCGGTTCGTCGAGGATGATCATCTTGGGCTCGCCGAGCAGTGACCGGGCGATGGCCACCGTCTGGCGCTGCCCGCCCGACAGCGACGCGACCGGGATGCGCACGGTGGGTATTCGAGCGGACAACTGCTGCAACAGGTTCCAGGCCTGAACCTCCATCTCGGTCTCGTCGAGTCGCCACGGGTTGAGCTCGCGCCCGAGGAAGAGGTTGTCGACCACGTCGAGGTTCTCGCACAGCGCCAGGTCTTGGAAGACGGTGGCGATGCCGAGCTGGATGGCGGCACTCGGATCGGTGATCGCGACGGTGTTGCCCGCGAAGGTGACCGCGCCCGAATCCGGCTGGTGCACACCGGCCAGGACCTTGACGAGCGTGGACTTGCCAGCACCGTTGTCGCCGACGAGGGCGACGACTTCCCCTGCGCTGACGTCGAGTTCGATGTCGGTCAGCGCGTTCACCGCCCCGAAGTACTTGTTGACGCCCCGGAGGCTGAGCAGGCTGGTGGTCGGTGGAGCTGCTGCGGCGCCGGAGGCGACCGCCGTCACGTGAGGCCCAGCCGGGCGCACGCCGCCGCGTACTCGGCCGTGCAGAGCTCGGAGGCAGGCGTGATGTTCTTGTCGATGATCTCGGCCTTGAGGTTCTCCTGCGTCACCAGCGTCGGGGTGAAGAGTTCGGCGGGGGAGTCGAAGATGGTGGTCTTGGGCTCCGGCGTCTCACCCTTGAGCAGCTTGTCCGCGACTTCGGCCGCTGCGCCGCCGACGATCTCGCTCGGCTTGCTGATGGTGTTGTACTGGTCGCCCGCGATGATGAGCTGCAGGCCCGCGACCGTTGCGTCGTTACCGCTGACCGGAGGAACGGGGTTGATGCCCGCGGCCTTGAGCGCGGCGATCGCGCCACCTGCCGTGCCGTCGTTCGCCGCCACGATGCCGACGATCCTCGGCCCGAACTGAGCGATCTGCCCGGCCACCCACTTCTGGGCATTCTCGGGCTTCCACTCGACGGTGTCGTACTCACCGAGCACCGGCACACCGCTGTTGTCGACGGCGGAGTGGACGCCCTTCTTGATGAGGCCGGCGGCCGCGTCGGTCGGCGAACCGTTGACGATCAGGACGCCCGCGCCGGGAGGGAGCGGTTGGCTCTTGACCTTCTCGATCAGCGACGTCCCGATCTGCTTGCCGATGTCCTCGTTGTCGAAGGACACGTAGTAGTCGACCTTGGTATCCGGGATCGGCCGGTCGTAGGCGATGACCTTCACGCCCTGGCCCTTCGCCGAGTTGACCAGCGATGCGGCCGCGGCGGAGTCGACAGGGTCCAACACGACGACCTTGGCGCCCTGCGCCACCGCCGAGTTGAACTGCTGCTGTTGCTTGTCGGCGCTTCCGTCCGCGTTGTTGTACAGCGGCTTGCAGTCCGCGCACAGCTCCTTGAGCTTCTTTTCGAAGCCGGGCCGGTCGTGGAGTTCGTAGCGGGTCGAGCCGGTGTCGGGCATGAGGAACGCGACGGTTCCGCCGCTCCCTCCGCTCGAGCCGGAGTTGCTGCCGCAACCAGCGGCGGCGGTGGCCGCGATCAGCAGTGCGCCGGCAGTGGCACACCATCTCGTTCGCTTCGAACTCGTCATGGTCCATCTCCTTTGGTGTCCGGTCAGAGGTCGCTCAACAGGTTTTGAATCGTGTCAACTGTTAGTGGCGAGGGTAGGATCCGCCATTGAATCGTGTCAAGCATCACATTCCCCAAACCCTTGAGAGGCAGCGCACAGGTGAACCGTGACCGGCCGAGGCGCGCGACGACGAAGGACGTCGCGGATCGCGCGGGAGTGTCACAGGGGACGGTGTCCAATTTCCTCAATCATCCGGAGTGGGTCAGCGCGCCCAAGCGCGAAGTGGTCGAGCGGGCAATCGCCGAGCTGGGGTACGTCCGGCACGAGGCGGCCAGGCACCTGCGGACGGGTTACTCGCAAACGATCGGAATGCTTCTTCTCGACACGGACAACCCAGGATTCATCGACGCCGCTCACGGCGTCGAGGACTACGCGATCGAGCGCGGCTGGAACGTGCTCATCGCCAACAGTGCGCGTGATCTGGGGCGGGAGCGCGCCTACTTGAGGGTTTACGCCGAGGCTCGGGTCGCTGGCGTGATCGTCGTGCCACACGACGAGTTCGACCAGGGCTCGCACGACATCCGGTCGGGCGGAATGCCCGCCGTCGTGATCGATCGCCTCGAGACCGGGGAGGGCAACATCTCGGTCGGCGTCAACGACCTCGTGGGGGGCCGCCTCGCCGGCGAGCACCTCGTCGAACTCGGCCACCGGCGCATCGCATTCGTCGGCGACGCCTCGACGGCGACCCCGGTGCACGACCGCATGCTCGGGCTGCGCGACGCGGTGACCAACGCCGGCGGCGTTCTTGACGTCCTGCCGACCGAACTGAGCGTCGATGGCGGGCGCTCCGTTGGCACCAGGCTCGCCGGCCTCGAGCCGTCGCGTCGTCCAACGGCGCTGGTTGCGGCCATCGACCTCATCGCCTTCGGGCTGCTACAGGCGCTGCTCCAACAGGGCGCTCGGGTGCCCGACGACATCTCCCTGGTCGGCTACGACGACGTCCCGATCAGCAGGCAGCTCTCCGTGCCGTTGACGTCCGTGCGGCGCCCGCACTACGAGATGGGCTCGATGGCTGCCGAACTCCTGCTCGCCGTGATATCTGGCGAGTCGCCACCGCGCAGGCACGTCGTGTTCGACCCCGAACTGGTCGTCAGGTCCTCGACTGCGCCTCACCGCTCAATCGACGGGTGAGGATCTCGGCGGTGTTCAGCAGGCCGCGTGCCAGCGTGGTGATCTCGGTATCGGTGAGTCCTCGACCGATCTGCAGCGACACCACCATCACCTGGCGCCGGTGGTGGTCGAACACCGGTGCAGAGATGACGCTGATGTCCGTACGGGCACTGCGGCGTCCGTCGGTGTTCCTCTCGCTCCGTAGGTAGACGCGTTCGCCGACGTCGGAGACCATCTCTCCGAGGAGTGCCTGCAGCTCCTGCGGCAGGGTGGTCGACATGCCTGCCATCAAGGCGTAGAGGCGGCGGCCGCCGGGGGTGAGACGCTCGACGAGATATCCCGCCGTGCGGCATTCGGCGATGACGCGCTGCAACCGCTCGGTGTCGGTGCGCAGCGGGATCGTCGGCTCCTTGGCCAGCCAGGTGCGCAACGCCTCGTCGTCCCACAGCACGAACATCAGGCCCACCGGCGGGGCGAACGGATAGCTCTGTCCCACCCGTACCCCGACGTCGGCCCCCGGCGGTCCGAATAGTTCGAGCAGGGTGATGCGGTCGTCGATCACCGTGGACAGTGCAGCGGTGGTGTCGTACGTCGTCGAGAGGCGCCGTAGTTCCTCGCGTGCCGCGGGGTTCACCCGCATGGACTCCTGTGCCGTGTGGCCGAGCGAGATCAACTTCGGACCAAGCCGATACGTCTTGTCGACCTCGTCGCGGACGAGGTAACGCGATTCGGTCAGCGTGGTGACGATGCCGAGGCACGTTGGCTTGCTCAGACCGAGGCGACGGGCCAGTTCGGAGAGGCCGAAGCGGTCGTGCGGGTGCTCGGCGAGGAAGTCGAGCACGGCGACGACGCGTTCGGTCGGGGGTGAGGCCCTGTCCGCCATACCCACCGCCCGTTGACTCGAAATAGAACACGTTCTAGTGTC
>NZ_JBOGDD010000039.1:0-7844 GCF_050701675.1 Mycobacterium sp.
GGTCTACTGGTGCCAGCTCTTCAGTGAGCCGGGGGCTGGCTCGGACCTTGCGTCGTTGCGCACCAAGGCCGTTCGCGCGGAGGGCGGCTGGGTTCTCAACGGTCAGAAGGTGTGGACGTCGAACGCGCACCGCGCCGACTGGGGTGTCTGCCTGGCTAGAACCAACCCGGATGCGCCGAAACACAAGGGCATTACCTACTTCCTGGTCGACATGCGCTCACCGGGTATCGACATCCGCCCGCTCCGCGAGATCACCGGCGAGAACCTCTTCAACGAGGTGTTCTTCGACGATCTGTTCGTGCCGGACGAGATGGTGGTGGGCACCGTCGACGGCGGCTGGCCACTGGCGCGCACCACCCTGGCCAACGAGCGCGTCGCAATGGCGACCGGCGGTGCGCTGGACAAGGGCATGGAGCACCTGCTCGACGTCATCGAGGGTCGCGAGATCGACGTCGCCGAACAGGACCGGCTCGCAGGACTCATCGTCGCGGCACAGGTTGGGGCACTTCTGGATCGGCTCATCGCGCAGATGGCGGTCGGTGGTCACGACCCAGGTGCGGCGTCGAGTGTTCGCAAGCTGATCGGGGTGCGATACCGACAGCAGCTGGCGGAGACCATCATGGATTCCCACGACGGGTCGGGCATCGTGGATTCACCCGACGTGCGGTACTTCCTGAACACCCGGTGCCTGTCCATCGCGGGTGGCACCGAGCAGATCCTGCTCACCGTCGCGGGCGAACGGTTGCTCGGCCTGCCGCGTTAGCCCTAGGTCGCGCGGAACTTCATCGCGACGCCGTTCATGCAGTAACGCAGACCGGTCGGCTTCGGACCGTCGTCGAAGACGTGACCGAGGTGCCCGCCGCAGCGGCGGCACAGCACCTCGGTGCGCGTCATGCCGAGGCTGCCGTCGTCGCGCTCGGTGACCGCGTTGCCCAACGGCTGCCAGAAGCTGGGCCAACCGGTGCCGCTGTCGAACTTGGTCGCCGACGAGAACAGGTCGAGCGCACAACCGGCGCAAGCGAAGACACCGGCCCGGTGTTCGTCGTCGAGCGGGCTGCTGAACGGGGTCTCGGTGCCCGCGTCGCGAAGCACGTCGTACTGCTGCGAGGACAGGAGTTGGTGCCACTCCTGGTCGGTGTGGGTGACCTCGAAGTTCCCCGCCGGCTGTCGTGGCGTGTCGGCAGCGGCGGTGGGCCGCAGTGAGCCGCACCCCGCCAGTACTCCGAGCAGGGCGGCGCCGACCAGCACGTGCCGACGGCTCGGATTCGGGCGCGGTGATGTCGGGACGGTCATCCTTTCGACGGTAGGCCGACGTCGGCTGACACCGGGTGGACGGGTCGTTTCGTCAGCATCCGGTAACAATCTGGGGCGTCGCCGCGGCGGTTTTGGCAGGACACTCGTAGTCATGACGCAAACTTCCCGCCGGCGGGCCGCCCTGGCGACGAGTCTGGGGGTGCTGGGCATCGCGGCCGCGGTGTTCGTCGGCGCGCATCCCGGCAGCACCAGCTTCAGCCCGGCGAGGCTCGTCGGGATCGGCACCGCGGCGTCGTTCGTCGTGCCCGCGCCGGGCGTCGACGAGCCAGCCCCCGCCTCCGGTGCGCAGGAGACGGCCGTCTTGGCCGGTGGTTGCTTCTGGGGTGTTCAGGGAGTCTTCCAGCACGTCAAGGGGGTGACCCAGGCCGTATCCGGCTATGCGGGCGGCGAGGGATCGACGGCGGACTACGACACGGTCAGTACGGGCACGACCGGGCACGCGGAGTCGGTACGCATCACCTACGACCCCGCCCAGGTGACCTTCGGTCAGCTCCTTCGGATCTACTTCTCGGTGGTGCAGGATCCAACGCAACTCAACCGTCAGGGTCCCGACGAGGGCACGCAGTACCGCTCGGCGATCTTCGCGCAGAACGCCACTCAGCAGCGCGTCGCGGACGCCTACCTCGCGCAGCTGTCGAAGGCCGACGTGTTCCCCGCTCCGATCGTCACCAAGGTCGAGCCGAACACCGGGTTCTTCACCGCCGAGCAGTATCACCAGGACTACCTGAATTCGAACCCGACGGCTTCCTACATCGCGGTCAACGACATGCCCAAGGTGAACGATCTCAAGCGACTGTTCCCCACCGAGTACCGCGACCAGCCGGTGCTGGTCGGTCAACTCGGCTAGTGGACACCGCCGCTCAGGCGTAGGTGGTCTGGGCGCAGGAGGTCGGGGTGGTCAGGTTGATGCCGCCGTAGACCACCTGGATGAAGGCGCACACGATGTAGTCGGCATCGGTCCTCGGCTGTCCGGTGGACCAGTCCACGGTCCGCGTATTGCCGTGCACCATGAACTTCTCCGGCGGTCCGCCACCGAAGTAGACCGTGGGGAATTCGACGGGCCCGATCGACTTCATCATCCGCGTGTTCGGGGCGTTGAAGTCGGAGTCCAGGTACACCAGCCGGTTCGACGAGCGCAGGGTGGTGTTCTGCCGGGCGTAGAGATCATCGGGGAACGGGAGGTAAGCACCGTCCGCACCGCGCAGGTTGGCCGCCGTGTCGAAGTAGCACTGGTTCTCGGCCTTGACGCAGTTGGCGGTGGTGTGCATCTCCAGCGTGGTGGTCGCGTCGATGGGGATCGAGCTGGTTGCCGTCTTCTGCGCGGCCGACGACTCCGCGGTGGGGCTGATGACGGCAAGCGTCAGCAGCATCGCCGACACCGCCGCGAGACTTCCAGCCAACCGCTTCACATTGCTCCTAGGAGATCGGTCCAGCGAATGTTAGCCCGCACGTCATTCGTCATACGTGACTTCGACTGAATCGGAGATGGGGTGGGCCTGGCACGCCAGAATCAAGCCCTCGTCGAGATCGGATTGCTCGAGCACGTCGTTGACGTGCATGTCGACGTCCCCGCTCTTCACCAGTACTGCGCAGGCGCCGCAATGTCCTTCACGGCAAGAGAACGGCGCGTCGAGCCCCTTGTCGAGCAAGACGTCGAGCAGCTTCGCGTTGCGCGGCCAGCGGATCTCCTGCGTCTCACCGTCGAGGGTGACGATCGCCGTCGCCGGGCCTTCGTCGCTGTCGTCGTCGGCGATGACGACCGCAGCAAACGGATCGGACTCCAATGACTTGAACACCTCGATGTGCACCCGTTCGGGTGCGGCGCCCGCGGCCGCCAGCGCCTGCTCGGCGGCCACCATGAAGGGGCCGGGGCCGCAGATGAACGCCTCCCTGCCGACGTAGGGTGCCACCAGTTCGCCAAGGGCGGCCGCGCTGGGCAGCCCCTGCACCGTCTCGATCCAGTGCACCGCGGTGAACCTGTCGGGGTACTTCTCCGCCAGTTCACGCAGGGCGGCCGCGAAGATGACCGACTTCTCGTCGCGGTTGGCGTAGACCAGAACGACCTTGCCGCTGCCCTCGGAGAGCGCCGACTTCAGGATCGCCATCATCGGTGTGATGCCGCTCCCTGCGGCGAGAAGCAGGAAGTCGGTGTCGAGCGTCTTGGGAACGAACGTGCCCGACGGCGCCAATACGTGCAGGAGCATGCCGGCACTAGCGTTGTCGCACAGCCAGTTCGACGCGTATCCGCCTGCCGTGCGCTTCACGGTGACGGTCAGTGCGTCGTCGGTGAACGGTGAGCTGCACAGCGAGTAGCAGCGCGCGACCGAGCCGGTGCGGTCACTCGGTATCCGCAGGGTGAGGAACTGACCGGGGGCGTGGCGGAGCCGGTCGGCGGGTATCTGGGACCCGTCGGGCACCTTGAAGACGAGCGAACGTGCATCGGCGGTCTCGTCGATGACGTCGGCCAGTTGCAGCTCGAGCACGTGGGTACCGAGCGGCTCGTCCGTCACGGTCGGTCCTCTCTTCTCGTAGAGTCGGGGTCAAAACTAGAACATGTTACAAAAACATGCTTCCGCAGGTCTAGGCGCCGTAGGAATGCCTTACTCGACACAAATCGTAACGTGTTCTAATCTCTTTCTAGATCCTGTATCGGCCCCACACTGCCCGGAGGCAACTAGTGACGTCCATTCAACAACGCGACGTGCAGTCGGTCCTAGACGGCATCGATGATTTGCTGCCGCTGATCGGCAAGCGCGCGCAGGCGGCTGAGGATCTGCGTCGGCTGCCCGACGAGACCATCGCCGAACTCGACGAGGTCGGCTTCTTCAAGCTGCTGCAGCCCGAACAGTGGGGCGGCCTGCAGTGCGACCCCACCTCGTTCTACGAGGCGGTCCGAAGGCTCGGCAGTGCCTGTGGTTCGACCGGCTGGGTGAGCTCGATCATCGGCGTGCACAACTGGCATCTCGCCCTGTTCGATCAGCAGGCGCAGGACGAGGTCTGGGGTGAGGACTCCAGCGTCCGCATCTCGTCCTCCTACGCACCCATGGGTGCAGGCACCGTCGTCGACGGCGGCTACCTGGTCAGCGGCGCATGGCAGTGGTCCTCGGGGTGTGACCACGCGACGTGGGCCTTCCTCGGCGGCCCGGTCATCAAGGATGGTCGACCCGTCGACTTCGGCAGCTTCCTCATTCCCCGCAGCGAGTACCGCATCGACGACGTCTGGCACGTCGTTGGGCTCAAGGGCACCGGTAGCAACACGGTCGTGGTGAAGGACGTGTTCGTGCCGAGGCACCGCTTCCTGTCCTACAAGTCGATGAACGACCGCACCGCGGGTGGTCTGCAGAACAACACCGCGCCGGTGTACAAGATGCCTTGGGGCACTGTGCATCCCACGACCATCTCCGCGCCGATCATGGGCATGGCCTACGGCGCGTACGACGCCCACGTCGAGCATCAGGGCAAGCGTGTTCGCGCGGCGTTCGCCGGCGAGAAGTCCAAGGACGATCCGTTCGCCAAGGTCCGCATCGCCGAAGCCGCCAGCGACATCGACGCAGGCTGGCGCCAGCTGATCGGCAACGTCGGTGACGAGTACGCGCTTCTGAAGGCGGACAAGGAGATTCCGTTCGAGCTGCGCGCCCGCGCCCGCCGGGACCAGGTCCGCGCCACCGCCAGGGCGATCTCCTCGATCGATCTGCTGTTCGAGGCGTCCGGCGCCACTGCACTCGGCGTCGACCAACCCGTGCAGCGGTTCTGGCGCGATGCGCATGCCGGTCGTGTGCACGCGGCCAACGAGCCCGAGCGGGCTTATCTCATCTTCGGCAACAACGAGTTCGGGTTGCCGCCGGCAGACACGATGGTCTGATGACTCAAGCAGTTCAGGACATCACCTTCGAGTCGACCTCCCGCTATGCGCAGGTTCGCGAGGACATGCGCCTGCATTATCACGAAGCGGGAGTGGGCAATCCGAATACGGTCGTGCTCCTGCACGGCGGTGGGCCCGGCGCGTCTAGCTGGTCGAACTTCTCCAAGAACATCGCGGTGCTGGCACAGCAGTTCCACGTGCTCGCCGTCGACCAGCCCGGCTACGGTCACTCCGACAAGCACACCGAACACGAGCAGTACAACCGCTACAGCGCCACCGCCCTGCTGAACCTGTTCGACCATCTCGGCATCGAACGCGCTGCGCTGGTGGGCAACTCGCTCGGCGGCGGCACTGCGGTGCGGTTCGCGCTTGACAACCCGAAACGGGCGGGCCGGCTCGTGCTGATGGGTCCAGGCGGATTGAGCGTGAACCTGTTCGCGCCCGACCCCACCGAGGGGGTGAAGCTGCTCGGCAAGTTCACCGTCGATCCCACGCGCGAGAACATGGAGAAGTTCCTGCGCATCATGGTCTACGACCAGAAGCTCATCACCGAGGAACTGATCGACGAACGCTTCGCGATCGCGAGCCAGCCCGAGTCGCTGGCCGCCGCCAAGGCGATGGGAAAGTCGTTCGCGGGCGCTGACTTCGAGCTCGGCATGATGTGGCGCGACGTGTACAAGCTGCGCCAGCCGGTGCTTCTCATCTGGGGCCGCGAGGACCGGGTGAACCCCATCGACGGTGCACTGGTCGCCCTCAAGCAGATTGCGCGCATTCAGTTGCACGTGTTCGGGCAGTGCGGCCACTGGGCGCAGCTGGAGAAGTTCGACGAGTTCAACAAGCTGACCACCGACTTTCTGGGGGGAGCAAGATGAGCATCCGTTCACTGGGCTACCTGCGTCTCGAGGCCACCGACGTGTCGGCCTGGCGTGAGTACGGCTTGAAGGTGCTCGGCATGGTCGAGGGGTCGGGGACTACCGACGGTGCCCTCTACCTGCGCATGGACGAGTTTCCTGCGCGGCTGGTGATCGTGCCGGGTGAGCACGACCGGCTGTTGCAGTCCGGTTGGGAGACGCCGAACGCCGCTGGGCTGCAGGAGATCAGGAAGTCGCTCGACGTCGAGGGCACGCCCTACAAGGAGGCCACCGCGGCCGAATTGGCCGACCGTCGCGTCGACGAGATGATCGTATTCGACGATCCGTCGGGCAACACGCTCGAGGTGTTCCACGGCGCCGCGCTCGAGCACCGGCGCGTCGTCAGCCCCTACGGCCACAAGTTCGTCACCGAGCATCAGGGCCTCGGCCACGTCGTGCTGACCACGCGTGACGACGTCGAGTCGCTGCACTTCTACCGCGACGTCCTTGGCTTCAAGCTGCGCGACTCGATGCGGCTGCCGCCGCAGTTGGTGGGGCGCCCGGCTGACGGACCGCCCGCCTGGCTGCGGTTCTTCGGTGTCAACCCGCGCCACCACAGCCTTGCGTTCATGCCGGGTGAGACGCCCAGTGGCATCGTGCACCTCATGATGGAGGTGGGGAACAGCGACGATGTCGGCCTGGCACTCGATCGCGCGCTGCGCCGCAAGGTTCCGATGTCGGCCACGCTCGGACGCCACGTGAACGACAAGATGCTGTCGTTCTACATGAAGACTCCTGGCGGCTTCGACATCGAATTCGGTTGCGAGGGACTCGAAGTCGAGGATGATAACTGGGTGGCGCGGGAGAGTACGGCCATCAGCCTGTGGGGCCATGACTTCAGCGTGGGCTTCAAGGGCTAGCGTGTCTGCTGAACCAATCGACCCGCGCACGTTCCGCCACGTGCTCGGTCAGTTCTGCACTGGTATCACGATCATCACCACCGTGCACGAGGACGTCCCGATCGGCTTCGCCTGCCAGTCGTTCGCCGCACTGTCGCTCGATCCGCCGCTGGTGTTGTTCTGCCCCACCAAGGTGTCGCGATCGTGGCAGGCGATCGAGGCCAGCGGGAAGTTCTGCGTCAACGTGCTGCACGAGAACCAGAAGGACGTGTCGGCCCGTTTCGGCTCAAGGGAGCCCGACAAGTTCGCCGGCATCGACTGGAGCCCGTCGTTTCTCGGATCGCCGGTGATCGGAGGCACGCTCGCGCACATCGACTGTTCGGTGGCCTCGGTACACGACGGTGGCGATCACTTCGTGGTGTTCGGCGCGGTGCACTCGCTCTCGGAACCCCCCAAGACGAAGCCGCGGCCGCTGCTGTTCTACCGCGGTGACTACACCGGCATCGAGCCGGAGAAGACCTCGCCCGCGCAATGGCGTGACGATCTCGACGCGTTCCTCACCACCACCACCGCCGACACCTGGCTATAGCTGAATTACAGCCGTGTCATTCATCCACAGTGTGGACAACTTCTGGGGATGAAATGCCGCCTCGAAGGTGCAGGCCAGGGCGGATCGGGTTTGGCTCAGTCATCGAGGCGGTCGAGCACGTACTTGGTTATGGCCGCGGCGACCCGGTGATGCGTGACGTCGTTGAGGATGTCGTGGCCGCCGCCCTCGATCTCGACCAGCGATAGGGGCTCGATCTGTTCGGCGTATGCCCGGATGGCGCTGATCGGCGCGATCGGGTCATTGCTGCCATGCACCGCGAGCGTCGGCACCGCCAACGCGGGCAGTTCCGCGCCGAATCTGTCCCATCC
>NZ_JBOGDD010000040.1:0-9868 GCF_050701675.1 Mycobacterium sp.
CCTCGAGCGCGATG
This sequence comes from Mycobacterium sp., assembly GCF_050701675.1. GTDB lineage: Bacteria > Actinomycetota > Actinomycetes > Mycobacteriales > Mycobacteriaceae > Mycobacterium. Next base: position 15 of record NZ_JBOGDD010000040.1, read on the forward strand.
ACGCGTGGCGTGCGCAACCGGACCACCGCCCGCGGGGCCACCAGGTCATGCGCCCACTTGCCCGCCACCAGCGCCTGCGCCTCGGCAGTGCGGGCGTAGCCGGCGATCAGCGCCGCGCACCGCTGCTGGTGTGCGCGCAGCATTGCGACCTCGCGGGCGTGCGAGTACGGGGCGCGGGGTTCGGTGAGCGTGTCGTCACCGTCGTCCCACACCATCACCAGCCCGAGGTCGGCCACCGGCGCGAACACCGCGCTGCGGGTTCCGATGACGAACCTGGCGTGGCCGCGCAGGACGGATAGCCACCGGCGGTAGCGCTGTGAGGGGCCGAGCCCGGCGGACAGTGCGACGACGGCCCCTTCGTCGACGTGCCGGACCGCGGCCGCGGCCAGCGCGTCGACGTCACGCTGGTCGGGTACGACGGCCAGCGCGGAACGGCCCGAGGCGACGACCACGGCCGCCGCTTCTGCGAGCCGGTCGGTCCACTGCTCCCCCGGCAGCGCCTGCCAGACTCCGCGAGCGGCCCGGCCCTCGCTCAGGGCGTCGAGGAACTGGCGGCCGCGGCCGTACTCGGCCCAGGCCGCCTGGTCGACCGGCCGCGCCGTCGCCGTGGTCAGCTCCGGCATGGCCTGCTTCTCGACCTTCGCGTGTCTCGGCGGGACCGCGAGTCGCAGCACGTCGGCACGGGTGCCCGCGTACCTGGCGGCGACGGCGTCCACCAGCCGGCGGACGTCGGGGGTCAGCACCCGTTCGCTGGAGATCACGCGGTCCAGCCAACCGAGCTTGCCGACGTGGTCCGTGTCCGAACGCCTCTCGAGGAGGAAGGCGTCGACGAGCCTGCCGTGGAAGCGCACCCGAACCCTTACGCCGGGTTGGGCGTCATCGGACTGTTCGGCCGTGACGAGGTAGTCGAACTCGCGATCGAGGTGCGGCACGGACAGCATCGGGAGCACCCGAGCGATGGGCTCGTGCTCGGCTGGCTGCCTGATTTCCGTCACGCCCGTGGTGTAGCAGAGTGCTCGGACACCGATCCACCGCGGCCGAACAGGAGCCCCGCGGTGATCAACAGCAGCGACGCCGCATACGCCCACCAGATCGGCACGGCCAAGGCCTCCGAACCCAGCACGAACTTGCCGATCCCGATCATGGCGTCGGACACCGCGAAACACAGCGCACCCAGCGCGGTCCACGGGGTCGGCAGCCCGGCCAACAGGGCCATGCACACCATGGCGGCGAGCACCACCATGTAGACGACGACGGGGATCGCCATCCCCTCGGCCATCAGCCGCGGCCAGAACCACACCAGCAGCGCCACACACGCAACGCTCACACCGATCGCGGTCGCCACCCTCGTCGGAGTGCGGGTCGCCAGCGGAAACAGCGCGACGAGGAAGCACAGATGCGCGAGCAGGAAGGCCCCGAGGCCGAGGACGAACGACGGCTCCCACCATGGCATCGCGAGCAGGAAGTCACCCGCGGCGGAGAACACCAGGGCGGGGACCAGCCAGCGGCGTTCGCGTCGGACCCGATGGCCGAGCGCCGCGGCGGCCAGCAGCACGGCGGCCAGGGCCTTGACGGCGGGCTGCAGAGCGAATTGGCCGGTGAGCGCGTCACCAGCGGGTGATCGCAGCGCCGTGACGAGAAGGAACACCCCGTAGGCCGCACCGACGACCACCGCCGCGCCCCACAGCGTCCGCACCGCACGCGATGCGTACGGTGAGTCGATGCCCGTCACCGATGACGCCGACGACAAGCCCGGTCTGGATGCCATTCTGCAGAAGGTACTGGAAGCGGTGCCATTCCAGTTGACGACCGACGGAGGCCCTGAGGCGGCGCGGCAACGCTTCCGGGATCTCCCCCGCCGTCCGGTACATCAGGACCTGCGAGTCGAGGACCGGACGATCGATGGGCCCGCGGGTCAGGTCCCGATCCGGCTGTACTGGCCACCGGACGCCGGGAACGCAGTGGTGCCGGTGGTGATGTTCTTCCACGGCGGCGGGTGGGTCGTTGGTGATCTGGACAGTTACGACGGGGATGCCCGCCGCCACGCGGTCGGCTCGGGTGCGCTGGTGGTGTCGGTCGACTACCGTCTGGCGCCCGAGCATCCGTACCCCGCCGCGGTGGACGACGTGTGGGCCGTGACGCAGTGGGTGGCAGCGCACGGCGACGAGCTCGGTGCCGACCCGAAACGGCTTGCGGTCGCCGGGGATTCGGCCGGCGGCAACCTCGCGGCGGTCGTCGCACAGATGTCGCGCGACGCAGGCGGCCCGCCGATGGTGTTCCAGCTGCTGTGGTATCCAGCGACGACGTGGGACACCTCACTGCCTTCGTTCACCGAGAACGCGGACGCGCCGATCCTCGCGCTCGACGCCGTCGCCGAGTTCTCGCGGTGGTACGCCCGTGGCCAGGATCTGAGGAATCCACCGTCGACCCTGGTCCCCGGTCGGGCCAGTGACTTCTCGGGTCTGGCGCCGGCCTACATCGCGGTCGCCGGACACGACCCCCTGCGCGACGACGGAGTTCGTTACGGTGAACTGCTGGCCGCCGCGGGAGTGCCGGTCGAAGTGCACAACGCCGAGACGCTGGTCCATGGCTACCTCGGTTACGCCGACGTGGTGCCCGCCGCCACCGACGCCGTCGCGCGGGGGTTGTCCGCGCTTCGCCGCGCGCTAGCCTGAGGTATATGACGGATTCCTCGACGACGCGGCCCGGTATAGATCCCATCCTCAAGGCACTCCTCGAGGCCGTACCGCTCGAGTTCACCATCGACGACGGCGTCGAGGTGGCACGGGACAAGCTTCGCGCACTGAACCCTCCCGCGGAGACATTGCCGGACATGCGCATCGAGGAACGGGCGATCGGTCACGGGGACCTCACCGACATCCCGGTGCGCATCTACTGGCCGCCGATCGAATCGCACTCCGACCTGCCCGTGGTGGTGTACTACCACGGGGGCGGTTGGTCCGTCGGTGATCTCGACACGCACGACCACGTGGCACGGGCCCATGCGGTCGGCACCGAGGCGATCGTGGTCTCGGTCGACTACCGACTGGCTCCGGAGCATCCCTTTCCCGCGGGCGTCGATGATGCCTGGGCGGCCCTGCTGTGGGTCGGAGAACACGCCGCCGAACTCGGCGGCGACCCCACCCGGATCGCCGTCGCGGGCGACTCCGCAGGTGGCAACGTCGCGGCCGTGATGGCGTTGCGGTCGCGGGACGCGGGCGGTCCACCGCTGGTGTTCCAGTTGCTCTGGTATCCGGTGGCCGTCGGGGATCTGTCGGCGCCGTCGTTCACCGAGAACGCGGACGCGCCGCTGCTCAACCGCGAGGTCATCGAGGCGTTCCTGACGTGGTATCTGCCCGGCGTCGACATGTCCGATGCCGCCTCGCTTCCCACCGACCTGGCCCCCGCCAACGCGACGACGCTGGCCGGGCTGGCACCCGCCTTCATCGGCACCGCCGAACACGACCCGCTGCGTGACGACGGTGGCAAGTACGCCGAAATGCTCTCCGCTGCAGGTGTTCCCGTTGAACACAGCCTCGAGCCGACGATGGTGCACGGCTACGCAAGCCTGGCGCTCGCATCACCTGCCGCGGACGAGGCCACCAACCGCGGACTCGCCGCACTCAAGGCGGCACTGCACACGGGGCGATGACCGACCGCTTCGTGCTCGACGTCCGATCGCCACGGCAGTGGGAGGACTGGCTGGAGGGCAACCACGACTCGGTGAGCGAGGTGTGGTTGCGGCTGTTCAACAAGGCCTCCTGGGGCAGGAGCGAAACGACCGGGGGAATGACCGGCGACGTGCCACTGGCCTACGGCGAGGCCGTCGAGATCGCGCTGTGCTTCGGATGGATCGACAGTCTGGCCCGCGGGCACGACGAGGTATCCCGCATCCAGAGGTTCAGTCCGCGCAAGGCCAGGAGCTCGTGGTCGAAGTCGAACGTCGAACGGGTGCACCGTCTTATCGCCGCCGGCCGGATGCGTGCACACGGTTTGGAGCACGTCGAGGCGGCGAAGGCCGACGGACGCTGGCCGTCCTAGCGGCCTTGCTCAGAGCTGCACGCCGCGGGTCAGCGCGCCGTCGACGACGAGGTTGGTGCCGGTGATGAAGCTGGCCGCCGAACTGCTCAGGAAGACAACGGCATTGGCGATCTCTCGCGGAGTCGCCATTCGGCCGGTGGGGTTGAGCCCGAGCGCCGCCTTGAACAGCTCCGGGTCGTTCTCCTCGATCGATGGCCACACCCCGCCCGCAAAGTAGGTGTTGCCCGGACTGACCGAGTTGGCCCGGACTCCCCTGCCCGCAAGGTTGTGGGCCAGCCCCTGCGTGTAGTGGATGATGGCGGCCTTCATCGTCCCGTACGGGCCCGAGGCGAAGTCGATCTCGCGCCCGGAGACACTCGAGATCGTGACGATCGACCCGGCGTCGCTCGCCAGCAGCTGCGGCAGCGCCGCCTCCACCAGACCGACCGTGCCCATCAGATCGACGTCGAAGCTCGCGCGCCAGTTCTCCTGGTTGTCCGGAATCGCGAGAGCGCTGACGTTCGCCACCACGCCGTCGATGCCACCGAGTGTCGTTGCGCTGGCCTGCACCCAGTCTCTCAGTGCCGCAGCGTCACCCACGTCGACGGCGGTTCCAATGGCATCGGCGCCCTTGGCCACGAGTTCGGCCTCCGTCGCGTCCACGGCCTCCGGCGTGCGCGCGCAGTAGGCCACCACCGCGCCTTCGGCCAGCAAACCGTCGACCACCGCGCGGCCGATGCCCCGCGTACCGCCGGTGACCAGGAATCGCTTGCCGGTCAGTCCGAGTTCCATGCCGTCTCCTTGCTCGTCGGTGTGGGGTCAGTACGAGATCGAGCCGAGCGACCTTGCGAGCCGACGCAATTCATCGTGGATTCCGCCGTAGGACGGCGCCGTGGGAAGCAGCCGCTTGTCAACCTTGGTCACGGCGCTGTAGTTCGTGTCGACGACGTTGGCGATCGGGACCTGCGAAATCTGGCTCAGCAACTGGTACGCGTCGAGGCGATCGAGGTGGTAGAGCTGACCCAGCCAGCCGATCATCTCGACCTGCCCGGCCCGCCATGCCTCTTCCAGCGGGCGCCCCGAACCGATGCACATCAGGTGGGTGTCGGTCTCGATCCTGGGCCAGGCCGGGCCGCCGCCCTTGATCAGGTCGACGATGGCGGTCACGTTCATGGCGCCCTCGACTGCCGTGCCGCACGACTCGCCTTCACCCTGGCGGTAATGGCCGTCGCCGAGTGAGAACAGCGCGCCGTCGACGTTCACCCGCAGGTAACAGGTTGCGCCCGGCGCCATTTCGGGGGTGTCCATGTTCCCGCCGAAGTAGTCGGGAACCAACGAGGTGCGTACCTCGCGATGTGCTGGAGCCACGCCGACGGTGCCGAGCATGGGGTTGGCGGGCAGCTTCAGCTCGAACTCGCTGCCCAGCGCCGAGAAGCCGACCGTCGCGGTGGCCGGGTCGTATTCGTAGATCCAGGTGCGCTCCGGAAGAGCGTCCTGCAGCGTCGGGCTGGCGGGCACGCTGGTGAGCCCACCGAAGAACGGGATCAGCGTCGAGGCCCCCCAGGTGCGGGCGGGCGTCAGGTCGACGAGGTGAACGGCCAACGTGTCACCCGGCTCGGCCCCCTCGATCCAGAACGGCCCGGTCTGGGGATTGAGGTCATCGGTGTTCAGCGCAACGCTGGCGACGTCGTCCTTGCTGGTGATCCGGCCACCATAGGCGTCCTCGGTCCACAGCGTCAGGACCGTGCCCGGTCTGATCCGCTTGATCGCAGGCGCGCCGCCGAAGGTGTAGGCCAGCTGGTCGACCGAGGGCACGAAGGTGACGTGATCCATGGCCACCATCCTGCTCGACTCGTCTCCCCATGTCGCGCGGGCAGACGCAAAGGGCCCTCAATCACGTCGATTGAGGGCCCTTAGTGTCTGCTCGTGCAGAGGTTGAGCGTCAGACGGAAGCCTTGAGCTCCTCAGCCTTGTCGGTGCGCTCCCACGGCAGGTCGACGTCGGTGCGGCCGAAGTGGCCGTACGCGGCGGTCTGCGCGTAGATCGGGCGCAGCAGGTCCAGGTCGCGGACGATCGCGCCGGGGCGCAGATCGAAGACCGACGTGATGGCCTTCTCGATGCGAGCGGGATCGACGGTCTCACTGCCGAAGGTCTCGACGAACAGGCCGACGGGCGCGGCCTTGCCGATGGCGTAGGCGACCTGGACCTCGATGCGCTCGGCCAGCCCGGCGGCGACGACGTTCTTGGCCACCCAGCGCATCGCGTACGCGGCCGAACGGTCCACCTTCGACGGATCCTTGCCGGAGAAGGCGCCGCCGCCGTGGCGGGCCCAGCCGCCGTAGGTGTCCACGATGATCTTGCGGCCGGTCAGGCCCGCGTCTCCCATGGGACCGCCGAGCACGAACTTGCCGGTGGGGTTGACCAGCAGCCGGAAGTCGGAGGTGTCCAGGGAGTCGTGATTCAGGTCGGCGAGGACCGTGTTGACGACCTTCTCGCGGATGTCCGGTGTGAGCGTGCCCACCAGGTCGATGCCGTCGGCGTGCTGGGTCGAGAGCACCACGGTGTCGAGCCGGACGGGAGTGGTGCCGTCGTACTGCACGGTGACCTGGGTCTTGCCGTCGGGCCGCAGGTAGTCGAGCACGCCGCCCTTGCGCACCTCGGTGAGCCTGCGGGCAAGGCGGTGGGCCAGCGCGATCGGCAGCGGCATCAGCTCGGGCGTGTCCTTGATGGCGTACCCGAACATCAGGCCCTGGTCGCCTGCGCCCTGGAGATCCAGCGGATCGCCTGCGCCCTCGACGCGCGTCTCGTGCGCGGTGTCGACGCCCTGGGCGATGTCAGGGGACTGCGCGCCGATGCCGATGTTCACGCCGCAGGTGGTCCCGTCGAAACCCTTCTCCGACGAGTCGTAACCGATCTCGAGGATTCGCGCGCGCACGGTGTTCGTGATGTCGGCGAATGCTTCCTTGGCGGTTGTGGTGACCTCACCAACGACGTGCACCTGCCCGGTCGTGACGAGGGTCTCGACGGCCACGCGTGACCTTGGATCCACGGCGAGCAGTGAATCGAGCACCGAGTCGCTGATGGCATCACAAATCTTGTCGGGGTGTCCTTCGGTTACCGATTCACTGGTAAACAGCCGGGCATTGCTCACGGTGTATCCCTTTCAAGAAGTTAGTTAGGCGAATCATATCGGTGCCCCGTTGCAGCCAAGCGTGCGCCCTCGTTGCACGCAACCCTTACGCGCAGCGTTTTGCCGTCGGTTCCGTCACGAGCCGTCGCTACCGATGAAGGCCACGATCGCGTCCACGATACGGCTCGACATCAGCGTCTTGGAACCGTGCTCCAACGCGACTTCGTTGCCGTCGGCCGCCAGCAGCCAGCCGTCGTTGTTGTCCACTTCGAACGCGCGCCCCTCGCCAACGGCGTTGACGACCAGTAGGTCGCACCCCTTGCGCTGCAGTTTCGCCCGTGCGTGAAACAACACGTCGCCGTTGGCGTCACCCGTCTCCGCAGCGAATCCGACGATGGCCCGCATGTTGGGGAGCTGACCATGCGCACGCGCCCGGACGGCTCCCGCCAGCACGTCGTCGGTGCGCGTCAACGCGATGGTGGGCGCGGCCGCGGCCCCCGGCTCGTGAGACTTCTTGATCTTGGTGGTCGCGACCTGGGTCGGGCGGAAGTCGGCGACCGCGGCAGCCATCACCAGGACGTGCGCGTCGGGTGCGTGCTTCGACACCGCGTCCTTCAACTGGTCGGCCGACCCGATGTGCACGACGTCCACGCTCGCAGGGTCGGCGAGACCTGCGGTGTTGCCTGCGATCAGGGTGACCTCGGCGCCGCGTTGCGCGAAGACGCGCGCCATCGCGAAGCCCTGTTTGCCCGAACTGCGATTGCCGATGAAACGCACCGGATCGAGGGGTTCGCGGGTGCCGCCCGCGGTGACGAGCACCTTCACCCCTGCCAGGTCGTACGGAAGAGCGTCGGGGCGGTCGAGCAGAAGCTGGGCCAGCGTCGTGATCTCTTCGGGCTCGGGCAGACGACCAGCACCACTGTCCGACCCGGTCAGTCGGCCCGAGGCCGGTTCGAGGACGATGTTGCCGCGGCCTCGCAGGGTCTCGACGTTCTGGACGGTGGCCGGGTGCAACCACATCTCGGTGTGCATCGCGGGTGCGAACAGAACCGGACATCGCACGGTCAGAAGCGTGGCGGTCAACAGATCGTCGGCGCGGCCCGCGACCGCCCTGGCCAGCAGATCGGCCGTCGCGGGAGCAACCACCAGTAGGTCGGCCTCCTGGCCGATGCGGACGTGCGGGACCTGGTCGACGTCCTCGAAGACCCCGGTGTGCACGGGTTGTCCCGACAGCGCCTCGAACGTCGCGGCACCGACGAAGCGCAGGGCCGATTCGGTGGGGACGACGCGAACGGAGTGACCGGCTTCGGCGAGTTGCCGGATCACCGTGCACGCCTTGTAGGCGGCGATACCGCCAGCGACGCCGACGACGATCCGCTTGCGCTCGGTCATAGCTCTTCGCCCGGGAGGCTCATCGGATTGTCTGCTCTTCGCCCGAGAGGCTCATCGCCGCGCAGCCGGGGGGCCTAGCCCTCGCCCTCGGTGTGCTCGAGCAGATCGCCGTGGATCTCGCGCATGGCAATCGACAACGGCTTCTCCTGCAGTCCCGGCTCGACGAGCGGCCCGACGTACTCGAGGATGCCGTCACCCAGCTGGTTGTAGTAGTCGTTGATCTGGCGTGCCCGCTTGGCGGCGTAGATCACCAGTGCGTACTTGCTGGACGCACGGGACAGCAACTCGTCGATGGGCGGGTTGGTGATGCCCAGCGGCGTGTCGTAGGCGTTGGCGGCGTCGGAGTCGGGGCTCTCGACAGGGGTTGTCACGAAGTAATCTCCTGGCATGTTTGCTTGAGGACTAGCTAACTGTTCGGGTCGGTCCGCGCCGCATCCGGCGTGTTGCCCATCAGCAAGGATACCAACTCTGAACAGGCGAATTCCAATTGCCCATTGACGACGACCACGTCGAAGGCATCTTGGGCAGCGAGTTCGTCTCGCGCGGTGGCCAGACGACGGGCCCTCACCTCGGGGGTCTCGGTGCCGCGACCGACCAATCGAGACTCCAGCGCCTCCCAGCTCGGAGGGGCGAGAAACACCGTCATCGCCTCCGGCATGGCGGTCTTCACGGCCCGTGCACCGGCCAGATCCACTTCGATGAGGACTGGGAAACCGGCACGCGCCGCCGCCCTCACGGGTTCGGCTGGGGTCCCTGAGCGGTGCAGCCCTCGGTGGATCTCGGCCCACTCGAGCAGCGCACCCTCGTCGATCAGCTGCTGAAACCGCTCGGCGGTGACGAACGAATAATCGACACCGTCGACCTCACCCGGCCTTGGCGCCCTGGTGGTCACGGACACGCTGAAGTGCAGGTCGGGGACCTTGTCGCGCAAGCAACGAACCACGGTTGACTTGCCGACGGCCGAAGGACCGGACAGCACGACGATTCGACTCATCGCAGCCGCCGTCCGGTCCTCCGCCGGCACTAATCTGCCGTGAAGTCGAACTTTTCCAGCAGGGCCTTGCGCTGACGATCGCCGAGGCCGCGCAGGCGGCGGGTCGGTGCGATCTCGAGCTCGGTCATGATTTCCTGTGCCTTGACCTTGCCAACCTTCGGCAAAGCTTCCAGCAGTGCGGAAACCTTCATCTTGCCCAAGACCTCGTCGTTCTCAGCGTCCTTGAGGACCTGCTTGAGGTTGGTGCCGCCACGCTTGAGTCGATCCTTCAGTTCAGCTCGCGCTCGACGTGCGGCAGCAGCCTTCTCCAACGCTGCC
>NZ_JBOGDD010000041.1:0-5947 GCF_050701675.1 Mycobacterium sp.
GTCCCATGACGACCGGCGACGTGACCGACAAGCCGCTGCGCGCAGACGCCCGCCGCAACTACGACGCCATTCTGACCTCGGCCAAGGAGATCTTCGCCTGCGAGGGCACCGGCGCCGCCCTCGAGGAGGTGGCCCGTGCCGCGGGCGTCGGGCAGGGCACGCTCTACCGGCACTTCCCCACCCGCGATCACCTATTCGTGGCCATCTTGCGTGAGCGGGTCGACCAACTCGAGACGCGGGCGGGGGAACTGCTCGGCTCCGACGATCCGTGGTCGGCCCTCGTCGAGTGGCTACGACTATTCGACCAGACCTCGTCGCGCTACCGCGGGCTGAGCCTCTACATCGGTCGGCGCCTGCAGGACGATGATTCGCCGGTGGCAGCCGCGTGCGCGCCGATGAAGGCTCGCTTCGTCGAACTCTTCGATCGGGCGCGCAGACAGCGCGCGGTGAGAGATGACGTCGCGCCAGCGCAGGTGCTCGCGTTGATCGGCGCCCTCCCCAAGGATGCGGCCGGTCACACCGATCCACCGCTGTTCGACGTGGCCATCGCTGGACTGCGGCGGGGCCAAACCTGATCGTCAACGCCGCGGCCGAGGGGCGCGGCGCCTGCGCTGCGGGGCGTGCCGATGAAGCGATTGATGGACAACGCACTTCGGTTCAGCCGCAGCGCGAAACGCGGCAATTTGGCATTCGGGCACGCGACGTCGATGTCGACATCGAGCCGACTCTCACCGATGCGCCGGAGGACTTGACAGCACCACTATGGATCGACACCATTCGACACCACACCAGGCGCGCAGCGTCGAGAGGACTACATTCCCATGCCGACACGGGACGCCACTCCGAAGACATGCGAGAACACCTCCAGGTTCGTCTACGCCAACGGACAGCGAATACACGTCGTCACTCGGGGCGAGGGGCCGCTGGTCCTGCTGGTGCACGGTTTTCCGGAGTTCTGGTACTCGTGGCGCCACCAGATGCAGCCGTTCGCCGACGCCGGGTACCGCGTGGTCGCGCCGGACATGCGCGGATACGGACGCACCTCGAAACCGCGGGCGGTTCACGACTATCGGATCACCGCGCTGGTCGACGATCTCGTCGAGGTGGTGCACGCACTCGGTGAGTCCAACGCCGTTGTGGTCGGCCATGATTGGGGCGCCCTCGTCGCTTGGACGGCGGCGTGGATGCGGCCGGACGTGTTTCGGGCCGTGGCGGCGTTGAGCGTGCCCTTCGGCGGGCAGGGCCTGATGGCGCTGCCGGGTGACCCGCTCGGGCGGCGACAGCCCAGCGAACTGGCCGCCGAGATTGCCGGGCCCGGCCGGCGGTTCTACCATGCCTACCTTGCCGATCCCACCGGCGGAGGACCCGAGATCGAACGCGACCCGCGAGCCTGGCTGCGGGCAGCGCTCTTCAGCTTCTCCGGCTCACCACCCCTGCCCGAGGCGACTGGCGCCGATGACACGTCGCAGGCCGACGGCTCGCTGATCGAGTTCCTGCGATCCTCGGGGGTGTGCATGCCGAACGGGACGCGGATGGCCGACCTGATGGTGACACCGGAGGTCCTTCCTGACTGGATCACAGAGACCGAAATCGATGTATTCGCCGCCGAATTCGAGCGCACGGGCGTCTGGGGAACCCACTACTACGCCTGCCTGGATCTGAGTTGGGAGTTGCTCGCGCCCTTCGCCGGCCAGCCGATCACCGTTCCAGCCCTCTATGTGGGTGGTGACCGCGACGTCGCCACGATCTGGGCCAGGGAGGCGATCGAGTTGTTCCCCACCACCGTTCCGAACTTGCACCGCGCGGTCGTGCTGCCGGGATGTGGACACTGGACGCAGCAAGAACGCCCCGACGAGGTCACCGCCGAACTGCTGCACTTCCTGAGCGCGGTCGGCTGAGGCCGCGAGGCCCACTCGCCCTAGCACGCCGACATTGGGTCCGCCGCGGGACGTGCCGACGGGCAGCCAATCCGGCGATGAGACCGATCGATACGTCATGGCGCGCCGTCAGTCAGACAGCGTCGCCGTGAACGTGTACCCGCAAGGCCTGCCCGATTGGTTGACGGGACCGATGGCGTCCGCAGAGAAGTAGCGCCCTAGCCAGCGTGCGCCGACGCGCCGGCGGTGCGCGATCGGCTGTCGACACCCGGACCGCAGGTGCACAACGCGGGCGACCCGGGGAGTTGCGGCGACCGTAGGTCGGTCGGAGGTCCGCCTCACGACACTGAGTGACGCTGCAGTCAAACGCTATTGATGACCGTGCGACAGTAATCCACCCAGCGTACTAAGTGGTACAGTTTGCGTGTGGCGGAACCGAGGTTCCGCGTGCGGCGTGCAGATCCCGCCGCCAACCGTCGCGGGCAGGTCGCTCGCCGGAATTCCCAGGGGGAGAGGCAACGTGCTGCGAGCGCTGAGAGCTGCGTGGATACCGCTGGTCGTGGCCGTCGTCGTGGGGGTGGGCGCGTACGCGATCGTGCGCGTGCGCGACACGCTCGGGACCGATCGGGCGTCGGTCGCTGACGCGGGCAGCGGCGACGACACCAAGCCCTTCAACCCCAAGCGCATTACCTACGAGATCATCGGCTCGGGGGGAAGCGTGGACGTGGACTACCTCGACGAGAACGGCCAACCTCACCGCATCGACGCCGCCGCGCTGCCGTGGTCGTTCACGGTCGTCACGACGTTGCCATCGATGTCGGCAAATATCGTCGCCCAGGGTGATACCAGCGTCAGCGGACTGGGGTGTCGCGTCCTCGTCGATGGGCAGGTGCGCGACGACCGCCGCACCGACGAATATCAACCGTTCATCTACTGCTTGGTGAAATCCGTATGAGCAACGCACATTCCATGCCGCATCGTCCGGTCTTCGCCCGGCTGGTTCGAGTCCTGTCGGTCCCGATCATCCTGTTCTGGGTGCTCCTCGCGGTCGCCCTGGGAATACTGTCTCCGTCGTTGGACGTGGTGGCCGACGAGCACTCGGTGTCGCTGAGCCCTCACGACTCGCCGGCGTTCCAGTCGATGATGAACATCGGCGCAGTGTTCAAGCAGTTCGACTCGGACTCCACCGCGATGGTGGTGTTGGAGGGCCAGGACAAGCTCGGCGACGACGCGCACCACTACTACGACGAGATCGTCGCCAAGCTCCGGGCCGATCACGCGCACGTGGAGAACGTCCAGGACTTCTGGAGTGACCCGTTGACTGCCGCGGGCTCACAAAGCCCCGATGGCAAGGGCGCCTACGTCCAGGTCTTCCTCACCGGCGCTCAGGGCACGAGTCCCAGTCACGAATCGGTGGCCGCGGTCCGCGACATCGTCACCTCAGTGCCCGGACCTCCCGGGGTCAACGCCCACGTGGCCGGCAACACCGTGCTCAACGCCGACACCAGCATCGCCGGCCGCAAGAGCCTGGCGGTCATGGCGGTGGTCTCGATCGGCGTCATCTTGGTGATGCTGCTGATCGTGTACCGCTCGGTGGTGACCACGATTCTGGCTCTACTGGTCGTCGGCGTGGAACTCTTTGCCGCACAGGGGGTCGTGGCCACGGCAGGGAACCTGAACATCATCGGCCTGACACCGTATGCCGTCAGCATGATCACGATGCTCGCCATCGCCGCGGGCACCGACTACGTCATCTTCCTCCTGGGGCGATATCACGAAGCCCGATTGGCCGGCCAGGACCGAGAAGCGGCCTTCTATACCGCCTACCACGGTGTGTCGCACGTGATCCTCGGGTCGGGCCTGACGATCGCCGGGGCACTGATGTGTCTGACGATGACCACATTGCCGTACTTCCAGACGATGGGCCTGCCGTGTGCGATCGCGCTGCTGATCATCGTGGCCGCGGCGTTGACCCTGGCTCCGGCGATCCTGGCCGTCGGGTCCCGCTTCGGCTTACTCGACCCCAAGGGGCAGCTCTCGACACGTGGTTGGCGCAAGGTCGGCACCACCGTGGTGCGGTGGCCGGGGCCGATCATCGTCGTCACTGCGGTGATCGCCATCCTCGGGTTCGTCAGCCTGCTGACCTACGTTCCGCAATACAACGACGAGAAGTTCACCCCGGCCGACATGCCGGCGAACGTCGCCATGGCTGCCGCCGAGCGGCACTTTTCCCAGGCCCGGATGAATCCCGAGCTGCTGATGCTGGAGGCCGACCACGACCTGCGCAACCCGGCGGACATGCTGGTCATCGACCGGGTCGCCAAGAGTGTGTTCCATCTCAACGGCATCGAACGGGTCCAGACCATCACCCGTCCGCTTGGGGCGCCCATCGAGCACAGCTCGATTCCGTTCCAGATCGCCATGCAGAACTCGGCCACCCTGCAGACCGCCAAGATCCAGAACGACAACACCGCTCAAATGCTCGAACAGGCAGACGAGTTGAGCAAGACCATCGCCAACATGGAGCACATGTACGCGATCATGCAGGAGGTCGTGGCCACCACCCACGACATGGTCGCCCAGACCCACGACATGGTGGACACCACCAATCAGCTACGGGACCACATCGCCGACTTCGACGACTTCTTCCGACCCCTGCGGGCCTACTTCTACTGGGAACCACACTGCTTCGACACTCCGGTGTGCTGGTCGATTCGCTCGGTCTTCGACACCCTCGACGGAATCGACGAGATCGCCGACAAATTGCAGGGACTCACCGGCAGCCTCGACCACCTCGACGAGTTGATGCCGCAGATGTTGGCGGTTCTTCCGCCGACTATTCAGTCCATGAAGACGATGCGCGACTTCATGATCGCCACGCACAGCACGATGGCCGGCATCCAGGCCCACATGCAGGAGAGCGCCGAGGGGTCGACCCTGATGGGCCAGTACTTCGACGAGGCCAAGAACGACGACTCCTTCTACCTGCCGCCAGAGGTGTTCAAGAACCCCGACTTCGAGCGCGGCCTGAAGATGTTCGTCTCACCCGACGGCAAGGCCGTCAGGTTCATCATCACCCACCAGGGAGACCCTGCCTCGGTCGACGGGATCAAGCACGTCGCCGGCATCAAGGACACCGTGGCCGACGCCGTCAAGGGCACGCCGCTTCAGAACGCCAAGGTGTCATTGGCTGGCACTGGATCGCTCTACAGCGACATGCAGAAGGGCGTCACGGTCGACCTGTTGATCGCCTGCATCGCCGCGATGATCCTGATCTTCGTGATCATGCTGGTCATCACGCGCAGCGTGGTGGCGGCTCTGGTCATCGTCGGCACGGTGGCCGCATCGTTGGGCACCGCCTGCGGACTGTCGGTGCTGCTGTGGCAGGAGATCCTGGGCCTCGGCGTGCAGTGGATCGTGCTCCCACTGTCGGTGGTGATCCTGCTGGCCGTCGGATCGGACTACAACCTGCTGGTCGTCTCACGGCTGAAGGAAGAGATCCATGCCGGGCTCAACACCGGCATCATCCGCGGCATGGGTGCCACCGGACGCGTCGTCACCGCCGCCGGTCTCGTCTTCGCGTTCACCATGATGTCGATGATCGTCAGCGATCTGCGGGTGGTCGGCCAGCTGGGCATGACGATCGGCATCGGGCTGCTGGTCGATACGCTGATCGTACGGTCGTTCATGACACCGTCGATCGCCGCCGGACTCGGACGGTGGTTCTGGTGGCCGCTGAACACCGTCAAGATCGTTCAGCGACGCGACCAGCCGGCGGCTGTACCCGATCTAGCCGGCTGACGATGGCGACCCAACACGAGCGGAAACGCATGACCGACGGCGGTGAGCCGAAGCTGCGCCAGCGTACCGACGGGAGACTGGACCGCTCGCGGGATCCGGCGATCCTCGACGCCGCGATCGCCGCGCTGACCGAGCATGGCTACGACGCGACCACGATGAACGACATCGCCGCCCGAGCTGGGGTGGGCAAGGCGGCGATCTACCGGCGGTGGACATCGAAGGCGGCGTTGATCACCGACGCGCTGGTGCACTGGCGTCCTGAGCTGGTG
>NZ_JBOGDD010000042.1:0-2710 GCF_050701675.1 Mycobacterium sp.
TCGTTGTGCCACACACCCGTTCGATGGCAGACCTGCTCGAGGTGCGCGACGTCATCGTGGCCGAGGAGCCCGAAGCCCGCGGTGACTTCTGGCGGTTGCAGCCGTGGGTACCGCTGCCTCGCGTCGGCGAGCTGCGGCCTCCGTCGTACCGGTCACTCGCGATGACCGACGCAGGCCGGGCGCGCCGTGACCTGGCCGGGCGCCGGTTCGGCGTGCCGCGGATGTACGTCAACGCCGATCCCGATGCCGGCGTCGGGGCGACGGGAATCGGCGGTCCGACGGGTCGGCGCATCGAGACCAGGGCCTCGATCGTCGTGTTGTTCGACGCCGTGCGGCGTGATCTGCTGGCCGCGGGCGCCGAGGTGATCGACGTCGACTTCCCCGTGGTCAGCAATTACGAGGGTGACCGCGCCGGTGCCCCGACCGTCGCCACCCGCGGTCTGGTCAGCCAGGAGTACCTGCGCCGCGAGATCGTCGACCTCTCGGCGTGGGCGTGGGACGACTTCCTGGCCACCAACGGCGACCCCGCCCTCAACCGGCTGGCCGACGTGGACGGCGCTCGCATCTTCCCGCCCCCGCCCGGCGCGCTGCCCGACCGCTACGACGGCTTCGACGACGACATCGCCGACTATCCGGCGTTCGCCCGCGAGCACCCGGTGGACTCCTTCCTCGCCATCCCGACCATCCCGGAGGGCGTGCACGCGTTGGAACGCACCCGGCAGATCGACCTCGAGGAGTGGATGGACGGGTTGCGGCTGGACGCCGTCATCTTCCCCGCGGTGGCGGACGTAGGGCCTGCCGACATGGACGTCAATCCGGAATCGGCCGACCTCGGCTGGCGCAACGGGGTGTGGGTGGCCAACGGCAACTTGGCGATTCGCCATCTCGGCATCCCGACCGTGACGGTGCCGATGGGCACGATGGCCGATATCGGCATGCCGGTCGGGTTGACGTTCGCAGGCCGGGCGTACGACGACGTCGCGCTGCTTCGCTACGGCGCCGCGCTGGAGGCCACCGGGCGCAGGCGCACGTCACCGCCGCGCACCCCGCCCCTCAACGCGTGATTTCGGCGTGCTCAGTTGCGCTGGCCGCAACTCGCCGCGCCGAAATCGCAGGAGGGGGTCAGATGACGACGTTGACGAGCTTGCCCGCCACCACGATGACCTTCTTCGGGGCCGCGCCCGCCATGAACGCGACCACCTTCTCGTCGACCAGCGCGGCCGTCTCCACCGCGTCGGCGGTGGCATCCGCCGCGACGGTGATGCGCCCGCGGACCTTGCCGTTGACCAGCACCGGGTACTCGACGGTGTCCTCCACCAGGTACGCCGGGTCGGCCGTCGGGAACGGGCCGTGCGCCAGCGACGAGTCGTGACCCAACCGGCGCCACAACTCCTCGGCGAGGTGCGGCGCCAGCGGCGCCACCATCAGCACCAGGGGCTCGACGGCAGCACGTGCCCTGACGTCCTCCTTGGTCAGATGGTTCGTGTACTCGATGAGCTTGGCCGCAGCGGTGTTGTTGCGCAGCCCCACATAGTCCTCGGCAACGCCGGCGATGGTCTTGTTCAGCAGCCGAAGGGTGGCCTCGGTCAACTCTTCGTGATCGGCCACCCGCTTGGTGCCGGTGCCCTCGTCGACGACGACGCGCCACACCCGCTGCAGGAACCGGTACGCCCCGACGACGTCCTTCGTCGCCCACGGCCGCGACGCCTCGAGCGGACCCATCGACATCTCGTAGACGCGCAGGGTGTCGGCGCCGTACTCCTCGCAGATCTCGTCGGGTGACACGGAGTTCTTCAGGCTCTTGCCGATCTTGCCGAACTCACGGTTGACCTCTATTTCACCGTCTGGCCCTGGCCAGTAGTACTTGCCCTCTCGCTCAACGACTTCCGCTGCCGGGACGTAGGAACCCCGCGAGTCGGTGTAGGCGAAGGCCTGGATGTAACCCTGGTTGACCAGCCGGCGGTACGGCTCGCGCGAGCTCACGTGGCCCAGGTCGTAGAGCACCTTGTGCCAGAACCGCGAGTACAGCAGGTGCAGCACCGCGTGCTCGACGCCGCCCACGTAGAGGTCGACGCCGCCGGGGTCCGCGGGGCCGTGCTCCGATGGCCGCGGGCCCATCCAGTAGGCCTCGTTCTCCTTGGCGCAGTATGCTTCCGAGTTGTGCGGATCGGCGTAGCGCAGCTCGTACCACGAACTGCCCGCCCACTGCGGCATGACGTTGGTGTCGCGGGTGTAGGGCTTCAAGCCCTCGCCGAGGTCCAGGTCGACGTGCACCCATTCGGTCGCCTTGCCCAGCGGCGGCGACGGCTCGCTGTCGGCGTCCTCCGGATCGAACTGCACCGGCGCGTAGTCCGGGACGTCTGGTAGTTCTACGGGCAGAGCCGAGTCGGGCAGTCCGTGCGCACGCCCATCTGAGTCGTAGACGATCGGGAACGGCTCGCCCCAGTACCGCTGGCGGGCGAAGAGCCAGTCGCGCAACTTGTACTCGACACGGGCGCGGCCATGGCCCTCGGCCTCGAGCCGCGCGATGATGGCCTCCTTGGCCGACGTGACGCTCAGGCCGTCGAACTCTCCCGAGTTCACCAAAACGCCGTCACCGCTGTGCGCGCCCTGCGAAACGTCGCCACCGCTGGTGACCTCGACGATCGGAAGGCCGAACGCGGTCGCGAAGTCCCAGTCGCGCTGGTCGCCCCCCGGCACCGCCATGATG
>NZ_JBOGDD010000043.1:0-12590 GCF_050701675.1 Mycobacterium sp.
GATCTTCGGTGTCTCGGGGTCCTTGCGGATCTTGATGGTGCGGTAGGTCATGTCGAGCGCGTCGTAGACCATCAGCCTGCCGAGCAACGGCTCGCCGATGCCGGTCAGCAGCTTGATCGCCTCGGTACCCATCACCGAAGCGATCGACGCGCACAGAATGCCGAGCACGCCACCCTCCGCACAGGACGGCACCATTCCCGGTGGCGGCGGTTCGGGGTAAAGGTCGCGGTAGTTCAGGCCAAGACCGTCGGGGGCGTCCTCCCAGAACACCGACACCTGTCCCTCGAACCGGTAGATCGAACCCCAGACGTAGGGCTTGCCGGCCAGGACCGCGGCGTCGTTGACCAGGTACCGCGTCGCGAAGTTGTCGGTGCCGTCCAGGATCAGGTCGTACTGGCTGAACAGATCGATGGCGTTGTCCGGCTCCAGCCGCACTTCGTGCAGGCGCACCTCGACGAGCGGGTTTATCTCCTTGATCGAATCCTTCGCGCTCTGCGCCTTCGAGCGCCCGATGTCGGACTGTCCGTGGATGATCTGACGCTGCAGGTTGGATTCGTCGACGACGTCGAACTCCACGATGCCGATGGTGCCAACGCCCGCGGCGGCGAGGTACAGCAGTGTCGGCGAGCCGAGCCCTCCCGCGCCGATGACCAGCACGCGGGCGTTCTTGAGCCGCTTCTGACCGTCGACACCGAGGTCCGGAATGATCAGATGGCGGCTGTAGCGCGAAACCTCTTCACGCGTGAGCCCTGCCGCGGGTTCAACCAGCGGCGGTAGCGATGTGGACACCGGGTCGCTCCTCGAATCGACGTGAGTACCTCGTGACGATCACACCAGGCTCCTCCATTCAACGGCAATCCGCGGGCGGACCTTCCCCGGCAAGCAAGCGGGGTCGTGCGCGAGCGTGCGCATCATGCCGCCGACGATCGGCGTGTTGCGTACCAACACGCCCGCTCGCGGCAGAGGGAGGCGACGGAAGGGGGGTACAGGGGTAGAGGGTGGGGCAGCTCAGGCGATGGGATACGGCCACGGGTTGAAGCGGCACGTCTTGCCGTCGGCCTGCACTGATTCCGGGTCGAACCTGGCGTCGTCGTCGTTGTTGGTCGAGAACGTCTGCTGCATCATCACCGGCGCCAGGGCCCCGTTCTCGGCGCACGGCTCGTGTTTCCGATAGCCGATGGCGTGCCCGACCTCGTGGTTGACGACGTACTGGCGGTACGAGCCGATGTCGCCCTGGAACGGCACCGCACCACGCACCCAGCGGGCCTCGTTGACGAACACCCTGGACTGAGTCTCCTGGGCGGAGGTGTTCTGATACGCGGGGTTGTAGCAGGACGCCTCGAGCGGGATGTCGTAGCCACATCCCTCGCGCACCGTCATGGGTGTGGACAGCGAGACGCGGAAGTCAGGCTGGCCCTGGGAGACGTCGTCGATGCGGGTGAAGGCGATCTGCGGGTTGTGCGTCCAACTCTTCGGGTTGGTCAGGGTTTCGCTGACCATCCGCGCGAAGGCCTCGTCACCGCCGATGGCCGTGGTGTCGATACCGTCCTCGACCTCGACGGTGTAGGTGAAGGACTTCGTCGTGCCCTGGCCGACCTTGGGCGAGGTGCCCGGCACGATGTGCCAGGTCTTGGCGCCCGCCTCGGTGAACGGGCCGCCCTCGGGCAGGATGCCGGTCGGCAGGTTCGCGTCGAACTGCGTCATGCCCTTCGGTGGGGCGCCGATGATGCCCGTGCTGGCGGCGCCGATGGTCGGCGGCCCCTGGACGGGCCCCTCGGCGGTGACCGGCACGGGGGCGCTGGTGCCCGTCACCGTCTGGTAGACGACGAGCACGGTGATCGCCGCGAGGATCGGAAGGGCATAGGCACGCCAGCCATAGGTGGAGACGAACCGGCCCAGCCACGTCTGTTTTCGCCAGTGCTGGTGCTGGTCGCGATTGGAGCGCGGCCGACCCCCATCTTCTGCCAGCGGATCGCGCTGCGCGCGCAAGGGTTCCCTCCACTCGTTGCGCAGCACGGGCTGACGACCGCCCCCGCCACGCCCCGGGTCGTAGGTCACCGAACCAGAATGGCACAGCCCGGGCGATCGCAGGCCGTGGCGCGCCACCTGCGCCCCGACGACAGATGGCGCTATGGCCCGACCGGCGGTAGTAGTGTCGGATCGAGGGACCGCCGGATCGACCCGCTGGTGCCGGCCCGGTCAGCACCCGATACATAGCAGCGCAGCCAGATTGAGGACTCATGAGCGACATCGCCAACACCGCCCAGAGGCAGGGCGGACAACCGGCGAGTGGCGACGGTTCGACGAGTGGTCCCACCGGTGCGAATAGGCGCGGCAACCGCCTGCCCCGTGACGAGCGGCGAGGACAGCTGCTCATCGCCGCCAGCGAGGTCTTCGTCGACCGCGGCTATCACGCGGCGGGCATGGACGAGATCGCGGATCGGGCAGGCGTCAGCAAACCTGTTCTCTACCAGCATTTCTCATCGAAACTCGAGCTCTATCTGGCAGTCCTGCAACGGCACGTGGACAACCTGGTGTCGGGCGTGCGCCAAGCGCTGCGCACCACCACGGACAACCGCCAGCGGCTGCGGGCGGCGGTGCAGGCGTTCTTCGACTTCGTCGAGCACGACGGCCAGGGCTACCGGTTGATCTTCGAAAACGACTACGTGACCGAGCCTCAGGTCTCGGCGCAGGTCAAGGTAGCCACCGAGTCCTGCACCGACGCCGTGTTCGAGCTGATCAGCAGTGATTCCGGGCTGGAAGCGCACCGCGCCAGGATGATCGCGGTCGGGTTGGTCTCCACCAGCGTCGACTGCGCGCGGTATTGGCTGAACTCCGACCGGCCGATCTCGAAGGACGACGCGGTCGACGGCACGGTGCAGTTCGCCTGGGGCGGACTGTCACACGTGCCGCTGGCCCGCTTCTAGCCGAGCTTGTCGGCAGCTGCTGCTGCCGTGGCCCCGATGCCGAACCCCACCCGCCGACCGTCGGATGCGCCGATCTCGACGTAGGCGATCCTTGAGTTCTGAATCAGGTAGCGACGGCCCTTCTCATCGGTGAGGGCCAGGATGCCCGAGTCCTTGCCAAGCGCCTGGGTCACCAACTCCTCGACCTCGACGGGTGTCTGCGCGCTGCTGAGCACCAGCTCGCGCGGACTGTCGGTGACGCCGATCTTGACCTCCACGCTGAACCCTTCCCTTCGATGATGGTACTTCTGAGCAGGCTAGTGGACGGGCCGCGTCGAGCGCGCCAGCGGTGGCGCGACTTCGCTTGAAGCGAAGAGTTCAGCGTCCGATCCGACCCGCGAACCAACCGAGCCCGAACCGTGACCTGGCGGCCAGCGCGTCAACCTCGTGCGTCACACCAGCCTCGCTAGCATCGCTGAATCGACATCGAAAACGACCAACGGGATATCGGTATGGACAGGCCTTACGCAACGTATTCACCGACGTCGGGAACCGCCACCCGCGGCGCCAGGACCGACGAGCGCGACGCCGGCGGCTACGGCTCGTATGACTCATACGAGGACTACGACGACGGTTACGAAGACGGCTACGACGAGATCTACGAATACGAAGATCCCATCGACCGCCGTTGGATCTGGGTCGCCGGAGTTGCAGGCGCGATCCTCTTGATCGCCGTGATCTGCACGGTGGTCATCCTCGGCGGAGGAGACAGCGGCTCGGTGTCCAAGACGATCATCGCGACCACCCCGACGACCGCTCCCGTCGCCACGTCGACGGCGCCTCCCGTCAGGACGTCGGCAGCGCCTCCCCCCGTTGCGGTGGCACCCCTGTCACCGGAGACCGTCACCACGGTCGCGCCGAGTCCGAGCCCGACGGCGAGCGCCGATCCGGCACCAGCCGGGGCTGCGGCCTCACCCAACGCGATCACCTACCTGGTGACCGGCACCCGCCCGCTCCTGGACCTGGTCACCGTGGTCTACACCGACGCACAGGGCGCCCTGCAGACCGAGTTCAACGTCGCGCTGCCGTGGTCGCGAACCGTAACCCTGGATCCAGGGGTGGCATTGAAGTCGGTCACCGCGACCAGCTTGACCGGTCAGCTGAACTGCTCGATCACCGATGCCTCCGGCGCAGCGATCGTCACCCAGGCGACCAACTCGATGATCACCACCTGTACGAAGTAGCGGCGCCCGGCTAGCCGAGACCGAGTTCGCGCACCCGCGCGTCGTGGGTTTTCTGAAGCCGCTCGAAGAAGTCGGCGAGCCGGCCAAGCCCTTCACCGCTGGACACGACGAGATCGACCAGTTCGTCGTGCTCGGCGAGCACGTACTGGGCCTGGGTGATGGCCTCACCCAGCAGCCGGCGCGACCACAGCGCCAGACGGTGACGCTGCTTGTCGCTCGCGGTGACCGCCGCCTTGACCTCGGCGACGACGAACTGCGAGTGACTCGTTTCCGACAGCACCGCGCGCACGACGTCGGCCGCCTCACCGGGCAGCGCGTCGGCGATCTCGAGATAGAAGTCGGCAGCGAGCGCGTCGCCGATATAGGTCTTCACCAATGCCTCGAGCCAGGTGCTCGGCATGGTCAGGCGGTGGTAGTTCTCAAGGGCGGAGGCGTATTTCGTCATCGCGGCGACGATGTCGACGCCCCGCTTCGCCAGCGCATCCCGCAGCAGCTCGTAGTGGTTCATCTCGGCCGCGGCCATGCTGGCCATGTTGATCCGACCGGCCAGGTTCGGCGCCATCCGCGCTTCGTCGGTGAGCCGGTAGAACGCCGCCACCTCGCCGTAGGCCAGGAGGGCGAAGAGCTGGTTGACGCCAGGATGCTCGACCGACACGCCCGTCGTCGCGGGGTTCACCGTCTGCTCGGATGAGGGCGCAGGCTGCGTCGGAGTCATGGACCAACTCTAGACGGACTTCCACCCCCCCGAAGGGCGCGGCGACCGTCCCGCGAAAGGCGCCAGCTATCATGTAGTTGGCAGTGGCATGTCATCGACCCCGCCACTACCGAGAAATGTGCGCGCACGATGTCGGCCCGCTTACTCGAAGTCTCAAGGATTCTTCCAGCAAGCCGAGGCCCCCAACGTTCTTTCGTCGAACTCGTGTGCGCGTGTGGACGCCGCGAGATTGACAAACGAAAGGTTACGTCGGCAACGCATGACTGAACTCACCAACCCTTCCAACACCCCTGACACGGATGCCCCGACCCCCGACATAGACGTGGTCGTCGAAGCACCCGAAGCAGCCCCGAAGACCACCACCTTCGCCGAGCTCGGCGTCCGCGACGAGATCGTGCGCGCGCTCGCCGAGGGCGGTATCGAGCACACCTTCGCCATCCAGGAGCTGACCCTGCCACTGGCACTGGCCGGCGACGATCTGATCGGCCAGGCCCGCACCGGCATGGGCAAGACCTTCGCGTTCGGCGTGCCGCTGCTGCACCGTCTCGTCACCGACGAGACGCGGCCGCTCACCGGAATCCCCCGCGCCCTGATCGTCGTGCCGACCCGCGAGCTCTGCCTGCAGGTCTACGACGACCTGGCGACCGCGGCTCAGTACCTGAGGACGGGTACCTCGGAGTCTGGTGACCGCAAGCTGGCCGTCACCTCCATCTACGGCGGCCGTCCCTACGAGCCGCAGATCGAGGCACTGCAGAGGGGCGTCGACGTCATCGTCGGCACGCCGGGCCGCCTCCTCGACCTCGCGCAGCAGGGCCACCTGCAGCTCGGCGGCCTGTCGGTGCTGGTGCTCGACGAAGCCGACGAGATGCTCGACCTGGGCTTCCTGCCCGACATCGAGCGGATCCTCAAGCAGACCCCCGCAGACCGCCAGGCGATGCTGTTCTCCGCGACGATGCCGGACCCGATCATCACGCTGGCCCGCACCTTCATGAACCAGCCGACGCACATCCGCGCCGAGGCCCCGCACTCCGCGGCGACCCACGAGAACACCAAGCAGCACGTCTACCGTGCGCACGCGCTGGACAAGGTGGAAATGGTCAGCCGGGTGCTGCAAGCCCGCGGCCGTGGCGCGACGATGATCTTCACCAGGACCAAGCGAACCGCCCAGAAGGTCGCCGACGAACTCGCCGAGCGCGGCTTCAGCGTCGGCGCCGTGCACGGTGACCTCGGTCAGGGTGCACGCGAGAAGGCCCTCAAGGGCTTCCGCACCGGCGAGGTCGACGTGCTGGTCGCCACCGACGTCGCCGCGCGCGGCATCGACATCGACGACATCACCCACGTCATCAACTACCAGATTCCCGAGGACGAGCAGGCCTACGTGCACCGCATCGGACGCACCGGCCGCGCGGGCAAGACGGGTATCGCAGTCACCCTGGTCGACTGGGACGAGCTGCCGCGCTGGACGATGATCGACAAGGCACTGGGGCTCGACACACCCGATCCCGCCGAAACCTACTCGAACTCTCCGCACATCTACGAAGAGCTGGACATCCCGACGGACGTCACCGGCACCGGCGGTAAGGCCTCACGCACCAGGGAACCGTCGAAGCGACCGCCCCGCGAGGCCACCGAGAGGCAGCCACGCAACAGGGACCGCACCCGTCAGCGCACGCGTGGTGCCGCCAAGACCGCCACCGGCCACGTCGAAGGCACCGATCAGACCGCCGCGACGCCCCCCGCCGATGGCGACGGCGCGCCCGCTGGTGACTCCGCAGGCCCCGCCCGGCGCCGCCGCAGGCGTCGCCGTCCCAGCTCCTCATCCGCGCCGACCGCCGGCTGAGCCGAGGTACCCGCCGGCAGATGGTCAAACGGTGAAGATTCCCCGGTCGCTTCGCTCCTCGCCTCCGGAACGCCGCACCAGGTGTGACGTGCTGGCGGCATTGGCAATCGTCGTGGTGATCGCCGTCGCCGTCGCCCTGGTCTGGTGGAGCAGTGACGCGCGAGCGACCATCAGCAGGCCCGCGGCCGCCCAGGTGCCCGCGCTGCAGGCGGCCCGCGACGTGCCGTCGTCACTGCGCGAGCTGTGGACGGCCGCCAGCCCGGCGACCATCCGGCCCGTCGTCGCGGCGGGGTCCGTCGTCACCGGCGCAGGACGCGAGGTCGACGGCCGCGATCCGGCGACCGGAAACGTCCTGTGGAGCTATGCGCGCAACGTGGATCTCTGCGGCGTCACCTACGTCTACAACGACGCCGTCGCCGTGTACCCGGACACGCGTGGCTGCGGGCAGGTGACGACCATCGACGGCCAGACCGGGCGCCGCCACTACACCCGCACCGCCTACGCCGATCCCGAGGTGACACTGTCCTCGGACGGCTCGACGGTCCTGTCGGCCGGTGCCAGCAGGCTGGAGCTGTGGCGCTCCGACATGGTCCGGATGATCAGCTACGGCGCACTCGACGCCAGAATCAAGCCGAACGTGCCTGCTCAGCCGCTGTGCCGCCTGGCGTCCGCGGCCGCGAGCACGGCAGCCGTTTCGGTGCTGGAGGCCTGTCCCGGCCAGGCCGACATGCGTCTGACCCTGCTGAAACCGGCGGACGACGAGGATCAACCCACCACCAAGTTCGTCGGGCTGCCCGGGGTTTCCGCCGATTCCGGCGCGCAGGTGATCGCCGTGTCCGACACCACGACCGCGGTGTACGTCCCGTCGCCGACCCCCGCCGTCAACGTGATCGACGACACCGGGACCACGATCGCCAGTACGGCGCTGCCGAAACCAGCGTCGCCTCGGGCCAAGGCCTCGAGCGCGGGAGATTTGATCACCTGGTGGACCGGCGACAGCGTGATGGTCTTCGAGGCGAACGGGCTGAAGTACAAGTACACCGTCAGCGCGGTCGGCAGCCAGGCACCCGTGGGTCCGGCCACGCTGGTGGCTGGCAAGCTGCTGGTCCCCGTCACCACCGGCTACGACGTCTTCGACCCAAAGACCGGCGCAGGGGAATCCCACATCGACCTGAAGCGCCCACCGAGCGACACCGCGGTGGTGCCACAGATGGCGGGCAAGACGCTGCTGGAGCAACGCGGCGACACCCTGGTGGCGCTCGGTCAGTGACTACAGGTCGGGGGCGTACGTCGGCAGTGCCTTGCCCGACTTCCAGTACTTGAGCAAAGCCTTGGCGAGCTCGCGATAGGCGTTGGCGCCCTTGTTCTTTCGGCCCGCGAGCACTGAGGCACCCGACGCGCTGGCCTCGGCGAACCGCACCGTGCGCGGGATCGGTGGCGCGAGCACCACCAGACCGTAGCGATCGGCCACGTCGAGGAGCACGTCACGGCTGTGGGTGGTCCGCGAGTCGTACAGCGTGGGAAGCGCTCCCAGCATGTTCAGATCCGCGTTGGTGATCTGCTGGACGTCGTCGACCGTTCGCAGGAACTGTCCGACGCCACGGTGAGCCAGGGTCTCGCACTGCAGCGGCACGATCACGTCGCTCGCCGCGGTGAGGCCGTTGAGGGTGAGGACGCCGAGCGACGGCGGGCAGTCGATGATGACGACGTCGAATCGCTGGTCCGATGTCGCCGCCGGGGCGGCTCCAGCCCCCAACTTCGCGAGGGCACGCTTCAGCGCATACTCACGACCGGCTCGCATCAGCAGCATCGCCTCGGCACCGGCCAGGTCGATGTTGGCGGGCAGCAGCGTCATCCCCTCCGCCGTGGTCACCAGGGCCGCATCGGGCTCCACGTCGCCAAGGAGCACCTCGTGGATCGACACCGCCAGCTTGTCGGGGTCCTGGCCCAGGGAGAACGTCAGACACCCCTGAGGATCCAGGTCGACGAGGAGGACCCGTCGACCCTCCTCCGCCATTGCCGCACCCAACGACGCCACCGTCGTCGTCTTGGCGACCCCACCCTTTTGGTTGGCGACCGCTAGTACCTGCGTCATGTCTTCCCCGTCGCTTCGCTCGCCCCGGAATGTCTACCCCGTCGCTTCGCTCGCCCTCGAACCCGTTCATCCTGGCACGCGCGACGGCAGTTCGGGCGTGCGGCACAATCGCGGGTGTGAGTGTCGAACGCTTTCGCCTTCTGTTGCTGCGACACGGCGAGACGGAGTGGTCGAAGAGTGGCAGGCACACCGGCCGCACCGATCTCGAACTCACCGCCGAGGGCCGCGAGCAGGCCGGCCTTGCCACCGAGGCGCTGACCGACCTGCAGCTGCGTGACCCAATGGTGATCAGCAGCCCCCGGCACCGCGCGCTGGTCACCGCCGAACTCGCAGGCTTGACCGTCGACGAGGTGACGCCACTGCTGGCGGAGTGGGACTACGGCGACTACGAGGGCCTGACCACGCCCCAGATCCGCGAGACGGTTCCCGACTGGACGGTGTGGAAGTACGGCTGCCCCGACGGCGAGACCGTTGCCGAGATCGGCGTCCGCGCCGACCGCGCCGTCGCCCTGGCGCTGTCACACATGGAGTCACGCGACGTGGTGTTCGTGGGACACGGCCATTTCTCCCGTTCGGTGATGACCCGTTGGATGGAACTGCCCATCTCCGAGGGGATCCGGGTGTCCATGGCAGCCGCATCGATTGCGGTCTGCGGGTTCGAGCACGGTGTTCGGCAGATCTCCGCCCTCGGCCTCACCGGACATACCAACCCCTGCCTACCCGCGTGATCGAATCGTTCCTGATGGCGGGCCCCGACGGTGTCGTGGTCGCCGATGGCATCGGCACGGCGTATCCGCGGCTCGATGACGCACGGGCGGCACTTGCCTCGGGCGAGGCGCCGATCATCTTGGGCGCCTTACCCTTCGACGTGACGCTTCCGACCGCGCTGATGTGCCCCGATCGCGTCGGGTTCATCGATCTGCTGCCCGACTGGGCGCGTCGGGACATGCCAGAGGTGCGCATCGCCGAGACACTGCCTGCGCCCGACATTCATCGCGCCCGGATCGCCACGGCGCTGAAGCAGCTGAACGATCCCGCGTCCGCACTGCACAAGGTGGTCCTCGCGCGGGCGCTACGCCTCGTGGCGGACGACGCCATCGACGTCGGCACCATAGTGCACAGGCTTGCCCAGGACACCTCGGCGACAACGTATTTCGTGGACCTCAGCGCGGCGGGCGACCGATGTGCGGGCACGGCACTGGTCGGAGCCAGCCCCGAGCTGCTGGTGGCCCGCCGTGGCGAAGTCTTGACGTGCCGCCCCTTCGCAGGTTCGGCACCACGCTCGGCCGACACCGAGGTGGACCTGGCCAACGGCGCCGCGCTTGCGGACTCCGCGAAGAACCTGCACGAGCATCAGCTCGTGGTCGACCAGATGCGGACGGCCCTGCAACCACTGTGCTCCGACCTACGAATCGCGTCGTCGCCGGAGCTCAGCAGCACCTCGGAGGTCTGGCACCTGAGCACTCCCATCACCGGCCGCCTTCGCGACTCGTCCACCACCGCCTTGGATCTCGCCATTGCACTGCACCCGACCGCGGCCGTAGCCGGTGTTCCCACCGCGGACGCCATCGACGTCATCGGGCGCCTCGAGGGTGATCGCGGCTTCTACGCGGGCGCGGTCGGCTGGTGCGACGGCAACGGCGACGGCACGTGGGTGGTGTCCATCCGGTGCGCCGAACTGTCGGCCGACCGCCGCACCGCCGTCGCGAGGTCCGGCGGCGGAATCGTCGCCGAGTCCGATCCCGATGACGAAGTGGCCGAGACGAATACGAAGTTCCGGACGATCCTGACCGCGCTGGGAGTGAGCACGTGACCATCACCATCCGCAGAGCCCGCCCCGACGACGAGGCCGTACTGGTCTCCATGGTGCGCGAACTGGCCGAGTTCGAGCATGCCCTCGACGAGTGCACCGTGACCGAAAGTCAGCTGCGCCAAGCACTTTTCGGCGATCCGGTCACCGTACAGGCGCACGTGGCCGAGGTCGACGGCCAGCCTGCCGCGATGGCGCTGTGGTTCTACAACTTCTCCACGTGGGACGGTGTGGCGGGCATCTACCTGGAGGATCTGTTCGTCAGGCCGGCGTTTCGCCGCCACGGCCTGGCCCGCGCGCTGCTCTCGACACTGGCCGGCGAGTGCGTGACCAATGGCTACACGCGACTGTCCTGGGCCGTGCTCGACTGGAACTCCAACGCGATCGCCCTCTATGACTCCGTCGGCGGCCGTCCGCAGAACGAGTGGACCACCTACCGCGTTTCTGGTGAGGAGTTGTCGGAGCTCGCCGCGGGATCCTGAGCCGACAACCACTGCAGAGCCGACGGACTGAACAGCAGCGCCAGCGCGATGAACGCGACGACGGCAACGGGAACGCCGTAGGCCCACCGTTCGGAGCCAACGGCGATGTACCAGGCCACGGGCAGCAGGAGAAGCTGCGCGAACACCCCGATTCCGCGGCCCCATCGTCTGCCCGTCCACAACGCCCACCCAGCGGTGAACACCGCGGCCCCCATGACCACGAACCAGAGCGCGGTGCCGTACCCGCTGATGGACTTCTCGTGGGCGCCTGCGAGCGCGCGCGCCACCAGCACCACGGCCACGACCACCAGCGCGACGCCCTCCAGCGCCACCACTGCGGCCGCCTGACGGATGGACGACGGCGAGGGCACGATCACACGGTCGAGCGTAGAGCGCACCCGGCGGCCGTGGACGGGCCCATGCCCGACCGGCTGTGCCGTTAGGGTTGAGCCCCGTGCGTGCCGTCCTGATCGTGAACCCCAACGCCACCTCGACCACCCCGGCTGGGCGCGATCTGCTCGCGCACGCACTGGAGAGTCGCGTGAAGCTGACCGTCGCGCACACCGACCACCGCGGGCATGCCATCGAGATCGCCAGGGACGCCACGCGCGACGGCATCGACGTGGTCATCGTGCACGGCGGCGATGGCACGGTGAACGAGGTGGTCAACGGCATCCTCGGCGATTGCGGCCAGGCGCCGCCCGCCGGCGGACCGGCGATCGGAGTGGTGCCTGGCGGGTCCGCCAACGTCTTCGCGCGGGCCCTGGGCATCAGCCCCGACCCCACCGACGCGACCAATCAACTCGTCGACCTCCTCGGCGCCTACCGACGCGGCGCGGCGTGGCGCCGCATCGGACTGATGGACTGCGGCGTGCGGTGGGGTGTCTTCACCGCTGGCATGGGCGTGGACGGCGAGGTCGTGGCGGCAGTCGAGGCGCAGCGGGAGAAGGGCCGCAAGGTCACCGCGTCGCGCTACATCCGGGTGGCGACGCGCGAGCTCCTGGCCAGCGCCCGCAAGGAGCCGTCCCTGACGCTGGAGTTGCCTGGCCGGGACGCCATCTCCGGGGTCCACTTCGCGTTCGTCTCGAACTCCAGTCCGTGGACCTACGCCAACACGCGCCCCGTCTGGACGAACCCGTCGACCACCTTCGAGACGGGGCTGGGCATCTTCGCGACGACCAGCATGAACGTGTGGGCAAATCTGGGGCTGGTCGGCCAGATGCTCTCCAAGAAGCGCCGCTTGGAGGCCAAGCATCTGATCCGCGACGACGACGTTCCGTGGGTGCGCGTGACAGCCGACACACCGGTGGCGTGTCAGATCGACGGAGATTACGTCGGCCAGCGCGAAATGATGACGTTCAACGCGGTTCCGGACGCTCTCGGCGTCGTAGCACCACCGGCAAAAAACGTCTGACCTGCAGTCATGCTGAGAAGTGCGCGGTTTTAGGGCGCAACTGGTTTGAGTGTAGTACAAACGAATGAGCGGATTGACCACCCG
>NZ_JBOGDD010000044.1:0-3340 GCF_050701675.1 Mycobacterium sp.
AGCGCGCTTCAATGCCAACCAGCGCAAAAGCCCCAGATCAGCAAAGTGATCGTTACCTTCGATACGTCCAGGAGTCATGCACCGTCGTGGCCGTCGCGCAGGGAATGGATAATGCGCTGCAGGATCCGGAACGCGCCTGACTGCTCGGCCTCGGTCATGCCGGACAGCATTCTGACCTCGACGGACCGGACCGCTACGGTCGCCTTCTCGAGCCTCCGTCGGCCGCGAGGCGTGAGCCGCGTGGGAAGAACCTTCCCGACGGGTGCCTCCGCAGGCCTGGTCACGTAGCCCTCTCGCTCCAGGGCCTGGAGCAGCACGTTCATCGACTGCCGTGACACGAACGCGCCCCGCGCAAGCTCGGAGTTCGACAAGCCCGGTCGTTGGGCCAGCAACTCGAGGCAGGAGTAGTGCGTCACGCTCATCTCGAGCGGCCGCAGCACCTCCTCCATGGCTACGCGGAGGGCGCTCGACGCCTCTTTCAACAGGTAGCCCAGTGACGTCTCCAGGTCGACGCCGACACCGTCTTGACTCATGTCAGAATTCTGACATAGATTGCCCCGTGTCAGAAGACTGACATGAAAAGAAGGAGCGTCATCATGCCCGCCACCGGCCCCGACTTCATCTCGCTCCAAGCGCGCGACCTCAACGCTTCGCAGGCGTTCTACGAGCAGTACCTCGGCCTCGTCCGCTCGCAGGCCGGACCTCCGCACGCCGTCGTCTTCGAGACGAAGCCGATCGCGTTCGCACTCCGCGAAGTCGTTCCCGGCACCGATCTCGCATCCGTTGCTCAGCCCGGCATCGGTGCCGCGATCTGGCTCCACGCCACAGACGTCCAGGCCATTCACGATGCTCTCGTCGCCGACGGTCACACCATCGTCTCCGCACCGATCGACGGCCCCTTCGGTCGAACATTCACCTTCGCCGACCCCGACGGCTACCAGGTCACTCTCCACGACTGCGCCTGATAGGCCAAACGCCACCGGACGATCACCTATCGCGAGCCAGGGACCCAGCCCACATCCACTGCGACAGCGCCGAAATCACGTCCGCGGTATGGGGCGTGCCGTCGCACGCCCAGGCCACCACGCCGTCGGGCCGAACGAGGACCGCACCCAATCCGAGGCGATTCTCGATCTCGCCTCCGACGTATCGCAGCCCGTCGAACAATCGGTCGCCGATCGCCCGGAGCCCGGCATCGCACCGGAAGTCGAGCAGGACGCCCAACCCGCCCCGGAGAAGCACGCCGAGCCGAGTGCCGTCGGCCAGTTCGAAATCCGGTGCGCTGCAGCCGATCAACGGGTGCCCATCGCCGAGGTCGTAGCGCACGGACAAGCCCCACGCGCGCTCCGCGAAGTACGTTGCGCCGTCGCGCGTGGCAATGAGGTCGCGCACGATGCCTGCCATGGCACGTGCATTGGCGGTCGGCTCTAGGAGCGCGACCTGGGCACGCGACCAGTCCAGAACCTCAGCACCCACGGGATGTCGCTCGCCGCAGTACCCGTCGAGCAGGTCGCTCGGCGCTGTGCCCTTGATGACGGCGCCCAACTTCCAGCCGAGGTTCATGGCATCCCCGATACCCAGATTCAGACCCTGCCCTCCGAGCGGCGAATGAACGTGCGCGGCATCACCAGCCAGGAGTACACGTCCCCGTCGGTACGTCGTGGCCTGATACGCGCGATCGGTCCACGTGGTCGCCGCGTGAAGCGACGTCACGGTGACGTCGACGCCTGCGACGCGTCGCAGCACGGACTGCACGTGCTCGACAGTGATTGGCGCACTACGGTGCGATGCGCCTCCGTCGAAGTCCGCCACCGCAAACGTGCCACGCTGAGACTGCACGTACATACCCGTCGGCGTGTAGTGGCGACCCAGCGGCAATGACTCCCCCTCGGCCAGATCTACCTGAACCGAGTACCCGGTGAATCTGGGCTCCGTGCCGACGAACTCGAACCCGGCTGCCTTGCGGACGACGCTGCGGCCACCGTCGCACCCGGCGATCCAGCTCGCGTGAAACGACCGGTCCCCCGCATCTACGCAGACGTCGTCGTCCGACTGCCGGACGTCTTCGACCCTTATGCCCCAGAGGATCTCGACGCCAAGCTCGACCGCATGTTCCGTCAGGACAGTCTCGAGGTGTTCCATCGTGGTCGCCACGGTGGCATCCGCGGGACTGGTCAGTCGATACGACCAGGAGGCGGTATCGATCTGAGCCGCGTCCCACGAGATCCCCGCGAAGTGTCCACCTCCGGGAGATGGCTGACTTCCCGCTTGGACGTCCGCCAGCAGCCCGCGCCGATAGAGGGCCTCGGCGGTGGCCACCGACAGCCCGCGCAACCCGAACGGCAGTCCGTTGAATGGCGAGCGTGGGTTGTCCGCGCGTTCGAGGACGAGCACGGAGACGCCAGTCCGTCGCAGTTCGCACGCGAGGAACAACCCGACTGGCCCTGCGCCCACTACCACGACGTCATGAATCATGTTGGCAGCGTATTGCCGTCAACGTCGATCGATCCAGTGGTATGCATGCAACATGTCGATGCACGAGATCGATTTAACGCGGCTGGACCTCAATTTGCTCGTGGTCTTCGACGCGCTGATGCGGGAGCGGCACGTCGGGCGAGCCGCGGTGCGACTGTCGCTGTCGCAGTCGGCGACCAGTCACGCGCTGGGTCGCCTCCGCACGACGCTCGACGATCCCCTCTTCGTTCGACACCCCCGCGGTATCGAACCCACGCCACGCGGGCGCGAACTGGCACCGCTCATTTCAGATGCCTTGGCGCAGGTGCGCCAGATCCTTAGTCCGCAAACTCCCTTCGATCCGAAGACGCTTCGCCGCACGTTTACGATCGCCGCGCACGACTACGCCCTCGCCGTGCTCGCACCGACGCTCGTGGCGGAACTCCGCGCGCAGGCCCCCGGGGTCGATCTGCGGTGCGTCAGTGTCGGTCCGTCCGCGATCGTCGATGGCTTGGACCGCGGTGAGATCGACTTCGCTCTCGGCGGTTTCATCGACGTCACCGCCGAGCGGGTGGCGCGGACTCTGCTGTTCTTGGATCGGTTCGTCGGCGTGGCACGCCGCGACCATCCGCGCGTGCACGCCGGGCGGATGTCACTCGATGACTTCACGGCACTGCCGCACGTGCTGATGTCGGCCGGCGGTCCTGCCCGCGGCGACGTGGACCAGGCGCTCTCCGCGCTGGGCCTCGAACGTCGCATCGCGGTCACGGTGCCCAACTTCCATGCGCTCCCCTACGTCGTCGAGGAGTCCGACGTCATCGGAGTTCTGCCCGAACGGCTCGCGCTGCGCATTGCTCAGAATCGTTCGCTCGGGCTGTTCGATCTT
>NZ_JBOGDD010000045.1:0-2598 GCF_050701675.1 Mycobacterium sp.
ACTTCACGCGGCCGAGACCGTGCTGGACCGCGATGGAACCGGCGGCGTGACCATCCGTGCCGTTGCGCAGGAGGCCGCGGTGTCACCCATGAGCGTCTACAACAGGTTCGAGAGCAAGGACGGCTTGATCGTCGCATTGGCCATGCGGGCGTTGGACCAGCTTGGCAAGGCCATCGACGTGCCCAAGGACGTCGAGCCGGTCGAGCGCTTTCGCCAGGCATGCCGACGCTATCGAGAGTTCGCCCTGGGCCATCCCGCTCGCTACTCACTGATCTTCGGGGCAGGCAGTCCGCTCGAAGACCAGTCGTCCGAGGTGGCGAATTCCGGACGCAGCGTGTTCGCCGTGTTGGTCGGGCTGATCCGCGCACTGAGAACTCCAGCACGCAAGGATGATTCGGCCGAATCCGCACAGATCGTCTGGAGCGCTCTGCACGGCGCCGTCACCATCGACCAGGCGGGAATCGGACAGACACCCGACGCCGCCGCCACCTTTGAACGCATGCTGGACTTACTCACCGACAGCCTCGCAAATCGGCGATGACGGGTCGCTATGCACGCCCTACGGCCGTCCGAATGAGGAGCTCGGCAGCCGCGTCGACGCGAGAGACCTGGCCGGTTACCAGCACGTCCTGACACAGGCCCCTCAGACCGGAGACGACGATTGTCGCGCGGACACGCGCGTCGCGGCGCCCGTAACCCACTGAGACGAGGGCATCGCTGATTGGGCCGATCATCACGTCGACAGCCGTTCGGGCATAGGGACCGTAGGTGTCCGGGTCAGTAGTGGCGAGGCTGAGGACCTGCAACAGCATCCGTACGCTGCGCTGCTGATCCCCGCGCGTCAACCCGTGCCACAGCGCGTGCGCTGCGTCGCAGAACTCATCCTCCGTTGTGACATCACGGAACATCTCCCCAACCCTTGGCCGGCCGGCATCGAGAGCCTGCGCCAGGAGCTCCCCTCGGTCGGCGAAGTAGTACAGCAGCATTCTCTTGCTCGTCCCGAGCGCCTGCGCCATGGGCGCCAGTGACATGTCGTTGACCCCGTGCTCCTCCAAGTACGCCACGACGTCGCGGAGGAGCTCCTCACGCTTGACCGGATCCGGTGCACGGGCCATCCCTTGACCGTACCGATCGGTACGCGTATCGTCAATTATGTGCCGATCGGTACATGAATGATGCGGAAAGGCTGTGGATCACCATGGGTCCGACAAAAGTAGCGATCGTAGGGGCGGGCATCGGTGGCCTGGCCACTGCAAGCGCATTGAGCCATCGGGGTTTCGACGTCCACGTCTATGAACAGGCACGCCAACTCGGAGAGGTTGGTGCAGGTGTCGCGCTGGGCGCCAACAGCATCCGCCTTCTTGACCGGCTCGGCCTGCAAGGGCCGCTGAAGGACTACGGACCGCGCTGGACCAACTGGCGGTTCAGCGATGCTGGCGGGCGAGTGCTCATCGACCAGGCGATGAACGGCAGGGTTCTGGGAATGTACCGGCCCGACCTCATCGCCATGCTCACCGACAGCCTCCCGAAGGGCGCCGTGTCCACCGGCCACCGGTGTGTGGGATTTCGCCAGGACGCCGATCGCGCGATCGTGGAGTTCGCCGACGGCGAGCAGGCAGAGGCCGATCTGGTGGTGGCGGCCGACGGCATCCATTCCGTACTGCAGCGCCACGTCGTAGAGCCCAGCGACCCCGCGTTCTCAGGAAGCATCGCCTACCGCGGCGTGATCCCAGCTGACCGGGTCCCGGATTACCCGGGCACGGTATCCACGATGTCGATGGGCGACGGCAAGCACTTCCTCGTCTTCACCCTGCGAGGCGGCCAACTCATCAACTTCGTCGGCTTCGTTCCCAGCGACGACGAGATGCGCGAATCATGGTCAGCACCTGGCGATCCCGCGACCCTAGCTCAAGAGTTCGCTGGCTGGGACCCGACGGTGCAGCAGATCATCAGCCACGTCGACACCACCTTCCGCTGGGGCCTCTACGACCGGGCCCCCTTGTCCCGGTGGAGCAATGGTCGCCTCACGCTGTTGGGCGACGCCGCCCACCCGATGTTGCCGCACATGGGACAGGGCGCCAACCAGTCGATCGAGGACGCCGTCACACTCGCCACCGTGCTCGACGGCGTCGACCAAGCCGACATCCCCGACGCCTTGCTGCGCTACGCATCACTCCGCCGCGACCGGACCAGTCGAGTACAGCGCAATTCACGCAGCGGCGGCCGCGTCTACGACGGCGGCGACACCCCGGAGCGAGACGAAAGATTGCGCGGCACCGTGGCAGACCTTCTCTGGTCGCTGGACTACGACGTCGAAGCCGAAGTCCAGTCCTTCCTGGAAGAGTCATCGCTCAGCCGCGATGGTTAGTCGCTCGGCGGGGCGCCGTACTCCTTCTTCACCAGCAAGGTCGTGAGCCCGGCAAGTGCCAGAGGCACTGCTAGCACCATGAAGTATCCCGCAACACCGAGCGAGCTGAGCAGGACGCCGCCGAGCGCGGATCCGATGATCGTGCCCAAACGGCCAATACCGATACCCCATCCCGTTGCAGTCGAACGCAATTGCGTCGGGTACGCGTTGGCGATGAGGTAGTTCAGCGC
>NZ_JBOGDD010000046.1:0-1594 GCF_050701675.1 Mycobacterium sp.
GCGGTGGCCTTCTCGAAGGCCCGCTGGTAGGGGTGCTCGCCCGTCCGCGCCGCCGCGTCCATGAGCCGCAGGAACATCGGCGGACCGACGAGCGCGGCGACGACTATCGTCGTCGCGAAGCTCGCCACGACCACGATCGAATTCGCGGCCAGCAGACGGGTTCTGATGCCGTAGCGGGCGACCTCGCCCGCACGCTGCCACCTCCTCCGAGGCATCAGCCCCTACCCATCCGATAACCAACGCCGCGGACCGTGGTGACGTAGCGCGGCTGGGCCGGGTCTTCACCGAGCTTGCGGCGCAGATGCCCGACGTGTACGTCGACGATGTTGTCGCTGCCGACCCACGCGTCGCCCCAGACGATTTCGATCAGTTGCCGCCTGCCAAGCACCTTGCCCGGCCGTGCGGAAAGTGCGTCGAGAAGGTCGAATTCTGTTCTCGTGAGCATGATCTCGGACTCGTCGAGCCGCACCTCCCGACCGTCGACGTCGATGCTCAATGCTCCGACGCGACGGGGCGGCCTGCGTTCGTCGCCGCCCTCGGCCACCTCGGCCACCGCGCGACGCGGCCGCCGCAGCATCGCCTGAATTCTGGCGACCAGCTCCCGCGGACTGAAGGGCTTGGTGATGTAGTCGTCGGCCCCGACCGACAGCCCCACGACCGTGTCGACCTCGGTGTCGCGCGCGGTCAGCATGATGACGTAGGCGTCGGAGAAGATCCGCAACCGGCGGCAGACCTCGAATCCATCGATGCCGGGCAGCCCCACGTCGAGTACGACGACGTCCGGGTCGACGCTGCTCGCAAGGGCAACCGCTGCCACTCCGTCGTGGGCGGCGTGTACCTCGAAGCCTTCGCGACTGAGGTAGCTGCCCACGATCTCGGTCAGGGGAACCTCGTCGTCGACCACCAGGGCCCGACGACTCGGCGCGCTGGTGAGGTCGTTCATGGCTCCATGATGCACCGGACGGATTGGTGTGCGATGCCATCGCGACGGGCCGGCGGCAGATCGTTAATGAATCTTCAGAAAGCGACCAATCAATCATCGTCTTCGTCGACGACGGTGATGTCAGTGGCCCGGAATCCGCTGGGCAACGCACAGAAGGAGATTCATCGTGATGATCAGTGCCGCCAAGCGCGTCATTCCAGGACTGGCGCTGGCCGCCGTCGGTGCCGCGATCGCCCTCGGGCCGATCGCCGGAGCCGACACGAGTCCGCTGGTGCCCTTCGGCACCAACCCCCAGGTGAAGACGCCGGTCGGCCTGCACACGTCCAATCACGACGAGACCGACACCACCACCGGCCTGGTCGACCTGCCATTTTGAGCTCACCGGCGAAAGGAGTCAACGCCATGCCGGACCACGTGCTCAACCGTCGCAACGCCCTCGCCGGGCTGGCCGCCGTCACGGGAGTGATGGCGGCCGGCGCCGCCGGCTTGGCCGAGGCGTCGGGTTGGCTGAGCGCGCCGCGGTTGACTGCTGCGCGCTTCACCGACCGCTTCGAGCAGGTTTATGGACGGCACAACGGTTTTCGGCGCAACCATGCCAAGGGTCTCGCCGCGACCGGGTACTTCACCAGCCGCGCAGCAGGTGTCGAGGTG
>NZ_JBOGDD010000047.1:0-6134 GCF_050701675.1 Mycobacterium sp.
TCCACCAACTGCGGCCGCACGATCCGCAACACCACCTCCGTCCGCAGATCAACGTCGCCACCCAGGATGCGCGGTGGTTCTCGCTGTCGCGGGTCGACGGCGTCACCGTCACCACGGCAGACGGCCGTGGTGTCGTGTACCGCCAGCGGGACCGAGCGAAGATGCTCGAGCTTCTCCGCGAATCGCTGAAGCGACAAGCGCGGCTGGTCCGCAAGTTCAACAGGATGCGCAAGGTCTACCGCGAGGCGCTTCCCGTGCTGTCCAGCAAGCAGAAGTGGGAAACCGTACTGCCGCCCACCCCGAACTCGCTGGCAGAAGCGCCGCGGTGACCAGCACCCTGCGGGGCGAGGACGCGGCGCTCGTCTTCGTGCAGTCGACCCTCGCGGGGCGCGCGGGTGTGCTGCCGGGCGCGCGGGCGCTGTCGCACTTCGGTGAGCACAGCGCAGGCTGGGTGGCGGTCGCACTGCTGGGGGCGGCGCTGCAGCCGAGGCGTCGGCGGGTCTGGCTGACCGCGGGGGTCGGGGCGTTCGCCGCCCACGCCACCGCGGTCGTCATCAAGCGGGTCGCCAAGCGGGAGCGTCCGCACCACCCGTCCGTCGTGGTCAACGTGGCTACGCCAAGCCGGCTGAGCTTCCCCTCGGCGCACGCCACGTCGACGACGGCGGCATCGATTCTGCTCGGCCGGGCGACGGGTCTTCCGCTGCCCTGGGTGTTGATACCACCGATGGCGTTGTCCCGCTTGATGCTCGGAGTGCACTATCCGACGGACGTGCTCGCCGGAGTAGCAGTGGGCGCCGTGGTGGCCAACGCGGTCGCCGCCGCTGGAGATCGAGTCGTCCCAGGGAAAACAGGTGAGCCCGCATGAGTGAGGAAGCGCCGCCCGTCGCAGGCCCACCGAAGAATCTGGCCACCGGTGTCATCAAGGCGATTCGGCCGCGTCAGTGGGTCAAGAACCTGCTCGTCCTCGCGGCCCCGGTGGCGGCGCTCGGTCGCGACGTCCGGTTCGACGCGCACGACATCGTCAGCGTTCTCATCGCGTTCGTGACGTTCAGCCTCGCGGCCTCTTGCATCTACCTCGTCAACGACGCCCGCGACGTCGAGGCCGACCGCGCCCACCCGACCAAGCGCAACCGCCCGATCGCCGCAGGCGTCGTTCCGGTGCCGCTGGCGTACGGCCTTGCGGTCGTCCTCGGCGCTCTTTCGCTCGGGCTGGCCTGGTACGTCTCGCCGAACCTGGCGCTGGTGATGGGCATCTACATCGCCATCCAGTTGGCCTACTGCTTCGGCCTGAAGCACCAAGCCGTTCTCGACATCTGCATCGTCTCCTCGGGCTTCCTCATCCGCGCGATCGCAGGCGGCGTCGCCGCCAACATCCCACTGTCACAGTGGTTCCTCCTCGTCATGGCGTTCGGTTCGCTGTTCATGAGTGCGGGCAAGCGCTACGCCGAACTGCAGCTCGCCGAACGCACCGGCGCAAAGATCCGCAAGTCGCTGGAGAGTTACACCAGCACCTACCTCCGCTTCGTCTGGACGATGTCGGCCACCGCCGTCGTGCTCTGCTACGGGCTGTGGGCGTTCGAGCGTGACCGCAATGCGGGCGGCTCGCTGTACGCGGTGTCGATGATCCCGTTCACCATCGCGATCCTGCGCTACGCCGTGGACGTCGACGGCGGCCTGGCCGGGGAACCGGAGGACATCGCCCTGCGCGACCGCGTACTGCAACTGCTGGCCGTGGCATGGATCGGAAGCGTCTGTGCAGCGGCCTACTTCAGCTGACGGGCTGAGCTTCGCCATCGGGCGCTGGATGACGCGCCGGCCGGCGTTTCCCCATGACCCGACGGTCCGGATCAGCCTGTGGCTGAGTGTGCTGGTGGTCGGGGGCCTGTTCTCCTGGGGCGCCTGGCAGCGCAGGTGGATTGCCGACGACGGGCTGATCGTCCTGCGCACCGTGCGGAACCTGTTGGCGGGCAACGGTCCCGTGTTCAATCAAGGCGAGCGAGTCGAAGCCAACACGTCGACGGTGTGGACGTACCTCGTCACGCTCGGCGCGTGGATCGGCGGCTCGCTGCAGCTCGAGTACGTGGTACTTGCGCTGGCCCTGACGCTCAGCGTCACGGGGGTCGTGTTCGTGATGTTGGGCACCGGACGGCTGTACGCCCCTGGTCTGCGCGGCAGGCAGGCGCTGCTGCTGCCCGCCGGTGCGCTCGTCTACATCGCGATCCCGCCCGCGCGCGACTTCGCCTCCTCCGGGCTCGAGAACGGTTTGGTGCTGGCCTATCTCGGCCTGCTCTGGTGGATGATGGTGTGCTGGTCTCAGGCGCCGCGCGTCAACCCGCCGCCGCCGGGTTCGCCGCCAGGCAACGCCGCGGGACGGGTCTTCGAAGCGGCACTGGCCTTCCTCGCAGGACTGAGCGTCCTGGTTCGGCCCGAGCTCGCCCTCATCGGCGGGCTCGCGCTGGTGATGATGATCGTCGCGGCGCACGGCTGGCGTCGCCGGCTGCTCATCGTCGTCGCGGGCGGTCTGCTGCCCGTTCTGTACCAGATCTTCCGGATGGGCTACTACGGGCTGCTGGTCCCTGGCACCGCGATCGCCAAGGACGCTTCGGGTTCCAAGTGGTCACAGGGTTTCATCTACCTCGCCAACTTCAACCATCCGTATCTGTTGTGGGTGCCACTCGTGCTGCTGGCCGGCCTTGGCGTGCTGTTACTCGCCGTGCGCAGCCTGTTGTGGCGCAAGCGCGCAACGGTGTCCCGCGGTCGGGGGCGGTGGGCCACGATCGTCCAAAGTCCCACGGCCGTAGTTGTCTTCATCCTCGTCAGTGGTCTGTTGCAGGCCATCTACTGGATCCGGCAGGGTGGCGACTTCATGCACGGCCGCGTCCTGCTGACCCCGTTGTTCTGTCTGATCGCGCCGATCTCCGTCATCCCCGTGGTGCTCCCGTCGGGAATGCAGGCGGTTCGTGGCCCCGGCTATCTGCTGGCCGGAGCGACCACCGTGTTCTGGCTGGCGGTCGTCGGCTGGTCGCTGTGGGCGGCGAACTCCCCTGGCCTCGGCGCCGACGCCACCAAGGTGACGTACTCCGGCATCGTCGACGAGCGGCGCTTCTATTCGCAGGCGACGGGCAATGCGCATCCGCTGACCGCCGCGGACTATCTCGACTACCCGAGAATGCGCGCAGTCATCGCCGCCATCAACAACACCCCCGATGGCGCCCTGCTGCTTCCGGCGGGCAACTACGACCAGTGGGACGTCGTCCCCGCCGTTCC
The DNA here is from genome assembly GCF_050701675.1 of Mycobacterium sp. GTDB lineage: Bacteria > Actinomycetota > Actinomycetes > Mycobacteriales > Mycobacteriaceae > Mycobacterium. The sequence continues at coordinate 3,268 of NZ_JBOGDD010000047.1, forward strand.
GCCGCCGCCCCCACCGCCAGGGCAGCCGCCGCTCACCGCGGAGCAGCGCCGGGGCCCCCACACGGTGTTCTTCACCAACTTGGGGATGCTCGGCATGAACGTCGGACTCAACGTCCGGGTCATCGACCAGATCGGCCTGGCCAACCCGCTGGCCGCGCACACGGCCCGACTCGAGGACAGTCGCATCGGTCACGACAAGAACCTCTTCCCGGACTGGGCGGTGGCCGAGGGGCCGTTCCTGCCGATGCGGCCCTACATTCCGCCGTATCTCGACGAGGACTGGGTGGCGCAGGCCAAGGTCGCGCTGACGTGCCCGGAGACGGATGCCATGCTCACGTCGATCCGTGGCCCGCTTGGGCTGAAGCGGTTCGCGTCGAACGTCGTCAACGCCTGGAAGTTCACCAACTACCGGATCGACCGCGTGCCGCTGTACGAGCTCGCGCGATGCGGGCTCGAGGCGCCGCCGCCGAAGGATCCGCCCTACACCGGCCTGCCTGCGACGGGGCCGTAACGCCCGACGGGATTCGTCCGTGATTCGTTCGGGATTCGTTCGTGATGGAGCCCACGGGATTTGTTGCCAGCCGGTGCTTCTGCTTTGGTTGCGACCAAGTAACGCTTCGGCCCCGTTGGGCCGATGAGCAGTCGACTGCTCCAGCGCCACCGAGGGCTGGACGCGCCGGACATACGAAACTGGATGGTAAGAGCGACCGATGTGGACGATGTCGCGCCTCGGCGCCGTGCGACCCGCGCTTCGCCGTGCCGGGGTGGTCTTCGCTGCGCTGCTGGTCCTGCCCGCCGTGACGGCGCTCGGCGGGACACCGACGGCGTCCGCCTTCTCCCGCGCAGGTCTGCCGGTCGAGTACCTCGACGTCTACTCCGCGTCGATGGAGCGCAACATCCGCGTGCAGTTCCAAGCATCCAACACCGGACCTGCCCCTGCGCCGACGATGAGCAAGGCCGTCTACCTGCTCGACGGGATGCGCGCCAGGGACGACTTCAGCGGTTGGGACGTCAACACCCAGGCGTTCGAGTGGTTCGTGTCCTCCGGCATCTCGACGGTGATGCCCGTGGGAGGGGCGGCCAGCTTCTACACCGACTGGTACTCGCCATCGAGCTTCAACGACCAGACCTATACCTATAAGTGGGAGACGTTCCTGACTCGGGAGCTCCCCGCCTTCCTGGCGAGCGCCAAGCACGTGTCCCCGACCGGAAACGGCGTCGTCGGCCTGTCCATGGCGGGTGGCGCAGGTCTCATCCTCTCGGCGTATCACCCCGCCCAGTTCACCTACGCGGCGTCGCTGTCCGGGTTCCTCAATCCGTCGACTCCCTTCATGAAGCAAGCCATCCGCGTCGCGATGCTCAGTGCGGGCGGTTACAACGTCGACGACATGTGGGGCCCGCCGTGGGATGTGGCGTGGACGCGGAACGATCCGCTGCTGCAAGTGGCTCGGATCGTGGGTAACGGGACCCGGCTGTGGATCTACTGCGCACCAGGTGGAGGGCCCGTCGACGAGAACGTGGACCCAGGTCAGGAGTTCGACGCCGACAGCCTGGAATCGGTGGCCATCAACGGCAACAAGCGTTTCCAGGAACGCTACGTCGCCGCTGGTGGCACGAACGCGACGTTCCAATTCCCCGCGGCGGGGAACCATTCCTGGGCCTTCTGGGGCCAGCAATTACAGGCGCTGAAACCCGACCTGATTGCCACGCTCAATGGCTGAGGGTGTGACCAGGAAGGACACAGGCGAGAGAGAGAAACCACTCAGGCATGTGGTTGACTACAGCGGCACGCAGCGAGTCTGCCGTGCGGCATTCGACAGATTGGACAAGTAGAAGCATGAGTTTCGTAGGGAAGATGACGCGCCGCGTTGCGGTCGCGGCCCTGGCAGCGGGAACGCTGGCTGGACTGGTTGGCGTCGTCGGAGGCTCGGCGACTGCTGGAGCGTTCTCGAGGCCCGGCCTGCCGGTGGAGTACCTGATGGTGCCGTCCGCGGGCATGGGGCACGACATCAAGATCCAGTTCCAGAGCGGTGGAGACAACGCACCCGCGGTCTATCTGCTCGACGGCCTGCGCGCGCAGGACGACTTCAACGGCTGGGACATCAACACCCCGGCGTTCGAGTGGTACAACGGCTCGGGCCTTTCGGTGGTCATGCCCGTCGGCGGGCAGTCCAGCTTCTACAGCGACTGGTACTCACCGGCGTGTGGCAAGGCCGGCTGCCAGACCTACAAGTGGGAGACGTTCCTGACCCAGGAGCTGCCCGCCTACCTCGCCGCCAACAACAGCGTGAAGTCCACGGGCAGTGCCGCGGTCGGGCTCTCGATGGCCGGTTCGGCGGCGCTGACCCTGGCGATCCACCACCCGGCGCAGTTCCCGTACGCGGCCTCGCTGTCGGGCTTCCTGAACCTCTCCGAGGGCTGGTGGCCAGGCCTGGTCAACACCTCGATGGGTGACGCGGGCGGCTTCAAGTCCAAGGACATGTGGGGCGCCGCCGAGACCGATCCGGCGTGGAAGTACAACGACCCGATGGTCAACATGGCCACGCTGGTCGGCAACGGCACCCGGATCTGGATCTACTGTGGCGACGGCACCCCGTCCGACTTGGGCGGTAACAACCTGCCAGCCAAGTTCCTGGAGAGCTTCACGTTGCGCACCAACAAGACGTTCCAGCAGAACTACCTCGCTGCGGGCGGCAACAACGGAGTGTTCAACTTCCCGGACGCCGGTACGCACGACTGGCCGTACTGGGGCCAGCAGCTGCAGGCGATGAAGCCCGACATCCAGCGGGTTCTCGGCGCCACTCCCGCGGCTACCTGAGCCTGTCTCGGCAAGAGCGATCGAACGGTCGGCGGCGATCCCCTCGAGG
>NZ_JBOGDD010000048.1:0-3158 GCF_050701675.1 Mycobacterium sp.
GTCGAACACCGGGTGCTTGACGATCTCGGCGATCACCATCCTGCCGACGAAGCCAGTACCCCAAACCACGACTCGCTTGCGCATGTCACCAGCACCTCTTCAGGCCGCTGGGCTCGCAGTACAGCGGATACTGCTCAACGGGCATGGACAGCGGGCTCTTGAAGGCCAGCGTGAAGGGATACTTCGTGATGCCCGCGGGCATTCCGCAGACGTCGTTGTGGGCGACCGACCGCGTCCCGGTCATGGTGAGGTCGTCGAATCGGTAGGTCTCCAGAATCGGCGCCGAGCTGCCGTCCGGGCACGTCATGCCGTCGGCCTTCGGCGTGGAGAATTCCCACACCCCACCGGTCAGCCGCGCATCGCCGCCGTTGACCTTCGTCGACGGCGTCGGGGCGACGTGCAATCGGCACGCCACGGGCAGTTCGAGATTGTCGCGGAGGTCGCCGACGGTGGGAACGCAGCTGGGGTAGATGGCCCATTCGGCGACCACGTCACCCTGGGTATAGGTGTAGACGCCCTGCATCACCTGGTCGGCCCTGGCCGGATTCGCGAATCCCAGCACTACGCTGGCGAAGATTGTGGCGGCGGCCAGCACCCGGGCGATCGTCATGCCCCGAGTATCGCAGTGCGATCGGCTCGAAGTCACACCTTTGCCCGACGCGGCGGCCGCCGCCGTGTCGCGGCGTGAGAAGGTCGCTTCATGACTGCTCTGGACGGCAAGGTCGCACTGATCACCGGCACGTCGGCCGGACTGGGCGCCGCGACGGCGCGGGTGTTCGCCGAGCGCGGTGCGTCGGTGTTCGGCATCGCCCGCGACGCAGAGCGGATGGCCGAGGTATTCGCCGACGTGCCCGGTGGGAAGTACGCGTCGGTGGACGTCACGACGCCCGCTGCGTGCAAGCAGGCGGTGGCAGACTGCGTCACCGCCTTCGGCAGGCTCGACGTGTTGGTGAACGTCGCGGGCTTTCACAAGATGCGTCACACCACGAGCATGTCCGACGAGGACTGGGAGCTGGACCTGGCGGTGAACCTGAATGGCCCGTTCTATCTGTGCCGCGCGGCCCTGCCACACCTGTTGGAGGTCGGCGGGAACATTGTCAACGTCGCGTCGATCGCGGGCGTCGAGGGCGAGGTCTACTCGGCAGGTTACTGCGCCGCCAAGCACGGGCTGGTCGGCCTCACGCGCGCCCTGGCCGTCGAATTCACCAAGGAGAAGCTGCGCGTCAACGTGGTCTGCCCCGGTGGCATGCCCACCGCGCAGGCCACCGAGTTCGAAGCGCCGGAGAACGCCGACTGGGACCTGATCATGCGCATCGCCTCGCCCCGCGGCTTCATGGAGACCGCCGACGTCGCCAAGACGATCGCGTTCTTGGCCAGTGACGATGCGGCCGCCGTCCACGGCGCCGTGTACCGCGTCGACAACGGCAAGGGAGCGGGCTGACTTCGACGGCTGATCCACGGGCGTTCACCTGGACGACGTCTGCTGCGAGTGCGCCGTGCACGCCCAGCTGCCACAATCGCGCCGTGACCGACGTCGTAAATTCAGCTGCCGAAGCCTCCCACGTCCGCACCGGCTTGGACGCCGACGATCTGCGGGAGGCGATCACGGATCACCTGCGGTACTCGATCGGTCGCCCGGCGGCCGCCCTACGGCCCGACCACTACTACCGGGCGCTGGCCCTGGCCGTACGAGACCGCATGCAGGACAACCGGGTGGCTTCCACCCAAACGTCCCTCGACCTCGGGCGCAAGGTGACCTGCTACCTCTCGGCCGAGTTCCTGATGGGCCCGCAGCTGGGCAACAACCTGCTCAACCTTCAGATCGAGGACGCAGCCAGGGCGGCGCTCGACACCCTCGGCCAGGACTTCGACGAAGTGCTGGCCTGCGAACCGGAACCCGGCCTCGGCAACGGCGGCCTCGGCAGGCTCGCCGCGTGCTACCTCGACTCGCTGGCCACCCTCGAGCGGCCGGCCATCGGTTACGGCATCCGCTACGAGTTCGGCATCTTCAAACAGGAATTCTCCGACGGTTGGCAGGTCGAGTTGACCGACAACTGGCTGGCAGGAGGAAACCCTTGGGAGATCGCCAAACCCGACGTCAACTACCTCGTCAACTGGGGTGGCCACAGCGAGCAGTACGTCGACGACGCCGGCGCCACCCGCGTGCGCTGGCTGCCCAAGCAGGTGATCAAGGGAGTCGCCTACGACACGCCGATCCAGGGTTACGGCGTGCACACCTGCAACGTGCTGACGCTGTGGAGCGCCCGCGCCGTCGAGTCGTTCGCATTGGACGCCTTCAACACCGGCGATTACTACAAGGCCGTCGAGGAGGAGGTCACCTCCGAAACGGTCACCAAGGTGCTGTACCCGAACGACGAACCCGAGGCGGGCAAGCGGCTTCGCCTGCTGCAGCAGTACTTCTTCGTGTCGTGTTCGCTGCAGCACATCGTCCACATCATGGACGACCTCGCGGACGCCTCGCTGCACGATCTCCCCCAGCGATTTGCCTTGCAGCTCAACGATACCCACCCGTCCATCGGTGTGGCGGAGCTCATGCGGATTCTCGTCGACGAGCGTCGGCTCGTGTGGGACGAGGCCTGGGCGATCACGGTCGCCACCTTCGGCTACACCAATCACACCCTGCTGCCCGAGGCTCTGGAGAAGTGGCCGCTTGGCCTGTTCCGGGACTCCCTACCGCGGCACCTGGAGATCATCTACGAGATCAACCGCCGCTTCCTCGACGAAGTGCGGGCACACTTCCCAGGGGACGTCGAGCGGGTCCGGCGCATGTCGTTGATCGGCGAAGACGGTGGCCAGACCGTGCGGATGGCGTATCTCGCCACGGTGGGCAGTCATGCGATCAACGGTGTGGCGGCCCTGCACTCGGACCTGCTGAAGGCCAGCGTGCTCAAGGACTTCTACGAGCTGTGGCCGGAACGCTTCTCCAACAAGACCAACGGAGTCACGCCACGCCGGTTCCTGGCCCTGTCCAACCCGGGCCTGCGCTCGCTGCTGGACAGCACGATCGGCGACGGCTGGCTGACCGACCTGAACCGGCTTCGCGGGCTGGAGGACTACATCGGCGATCCCGAGTTCCGCCAGCGCTGGCGGGAGGTCAAGCGCGCCAACAAGTCCCGACTGTCCGAGTTCCTCCACAC
>NZ_JBOGDD010000049.1:0-7380 GCF_050701675.1 Mycobacterium sp.
CTGCTGCGCTGCCCGTCCCCGTGGCGCGCGCCGTGCCCTCGGGATCGCCGCCGCCCCTGGCGCCTCCGCCCCAGACGGCGACCCCGAACTTCCTCTTCCACGACGAGTTCGACGGTCCGGCCGGTTCGGCTCCCGACCCGGCGAAATGGGCGATCTCAACGGCGCGCGAGACCATCAAGAACCCGGTGTTCTGGGACCGGCCCGAGAACATGGGGCAGTACCGCAACGACCGCAGGAACGTCTTCCTCGACGGCAAGTCCAACCTGGTCATCCGTGCCACGAAGGAGAACGGCAAGTACTTCGGTGGCAAGCTCACCGGCAACTGGCGGGGAGGCATCGGCCTCACGTGGGAAGCGCGGGTGAAGTTCGACTGCCTGACGCTGGGCAGCTGGCCGGCGTGGTGGCTGTTGAACGACGACCCCGTTCGCGGCGGTGAGGTCGATCTCGTCGAGTGGTACGGCAACGGAAACTGGCCGTCGGGGACCACGGTCCACGCCCGACTGGACGGGACGTCATTCGCCACCCAGCCGTTCGACGTGGACAGCGCGTGGCACGTCTGGCGCTGCACGTGGAATGACACCGGGATGTACTTCTGGCGGGACTACGTCGCCGGCGCGGAGCCGTACTTCTCGGTCCCCGCCAACTCCCTCGACGACTGGCCGTTCAACGACCCCGGCTACCAATTGACGCCGATGCTCAATCTCGCGGTCGGAGGCTCGGGTGGCGGCGATCCCGCCGGGGGTACCTATCCGGCGGACATGCTGGTCGACTGGGTGCGCGTGTGGTGACGGCGCCGTAGAGCTGCGGCTCCCCTCCCGCGCCCCCACTGTCGCGAACGACACACTGCCCGCCCCTCGGAATAAATACGACCGCTTTCGTCGATGTAGTTGACGGACTAGTGGAAGTAAAGATGAGGAGTGTCCAGATGCTTAAGTCAAGTAGCACAAAGATGTTCGGCGTCGCCGCCGCGGGCGCGATGGTGACTTTGGGGATCGTCGGCGCAACGATCGCGCACGCTGCACCGGGTGCCGTGGCCGACTCGACGATGTCGACGGGTACCACCAGCACGGTGAGCACCGCGCCGCACGCGCCACTGATTCCGGTGGCAGTGCCAGCCATCAAGGGGCCCGCACCGCTTCCCGTCGAAGAGCAGGGGTTGCCTGGCTGAGCCAGTGTGACGACGTGGAACCTCGCTGGCCCTGACGCTCTCGTAGCGTCAGGGCCAGTTCCATGTGATGGGTCGGCTGCCTGACGGTCTCAATGGGATGAGCGGCTGTGTCACAAAGCCTTTGAAGCCCTACCGAGCGACGCTTACCGGCTCGGTTTGCGGCAGGCCTTCGTGGCGCCCAGCCCTCGCGGGAAGTCGCCGAGCGATAGCCGCCTTCGGTACCGCCGGTAGGCGTTGCCGCGCGCGATGCCCAACACGGAGCCGATCTCACCCCACTGAACCTGCTGATCCCGCGCCGCGTCCACGGCGCCCTGCAGCTCCCGTTCGGCGTCTTCGATGAGCTCTGTGGATTGCGTGCGCTTCGTTGCGACTACCCGGTCCATGGCTTCGGATATGTGCTGTAGTGCCGCCGTGGGTTGCGCGCCGGGAACCGAACCCGCGCGTGTCGCGATATCGGTCATTTCATAGCCTCCTGTGTATCTGCAAACATTATCGTTCAAAAACACGCATTCGTCGACCGCCAATATTTTGAATTGACCACAGGTGAGAGCCGTCATACTCCGATGAATGATCTTGATGCAGTGTTCTCAGCAATTGGAAGACCGATTGCCAAATTGATACGTTGACGACTCGTTTGTGTGACTGACGGAGCTTTCGCGAATTCGAAACCGAATGAAAGTCGAGTCCGTGATTCACCGTGCTGGGCCGGGGGACCCGCCCCGTGTGCACGGCGGATGGCGTGGACGGCACAATCGGTATCCACACGCAAAGGGAGGTTCAGGTGCTTGGCGAGGTTCCCGACGTGGTCATCACCGGAGCGGCGATGACCACCGCGCTGGCAACCAACGGCGAGGACACCTGGTCGGCCCTGGTCGGCGGTCGCAGCGGCATCCGCGCGTTGTCGGGTCCCTACTTCGAGGAACTGGATCTGCCGGTACGCATCGGAGGTCAGCTTCTCGAGGACTTCGACTCCGAACTGAGCCGCGTCGAGCTGCGGCGCCTGTCCTACCTGCAGAAGATGGCGGTGGTGCTGGGCCGCCGCGCGTGGCTGGACTGCGGGGCGCCCGAGATGGACCCAACCCGCCTGGCGGTGTCGGTGGGCGCTGGATTCGGTAATGGCGAGGAAATGATCCTCAGCTACATCGGGATGCGCGATCGGGGCATGAAGGCAATCTCGCCCCTGGCGGTCCAGATGTTCATGCCCAACGGGCCCGCCGCGGCGATCGGGTTGGATCGGGCGGCCCGAGCGGGGGTCACGGCGCCGCTGATGGCCGACGCGTCGGGCGCCGGAGCGATTGCCCAGGCCTTTCAGCAGATCGTGTTCGGTGACGCCGACGTCGTCATCTGCGGTGCCGTCGAGTCTCCGATCGAGGGTGTCCCGATCGCGGCCTATTCCCAGATCGACGGGGTGATGTCGGCGGACAACGACGATCCCGCGGGTGCCTGCCGCCCGTTCGACCGCGACCGCACCGGCATGGTCCTCGGCGAGGGCGGGGCGCTGCTGATCATGGAGACCGAGGCTCATGCGAAGGCCCGTGGTGCACGCATCCTTGGCCGGGTGCTCGGCGCGGCCACCACATCGGACGGCTTCGACGCGATGGTCTCCGATCCCGACGCCGAACAGGAAGCCCACGCCCTGACACGCGCGATCGAACTGGCCGGCCTGGCGCCCACCGACATCGATCTCGTCATCGCCAGCGCCGCAGGCACCGTCGACGGTGACCTGGTGGAGGCCGCCGCACTGCAGAAGGCGCTCTGCGGCCACCGTCCCGCGGTCTACGCGCCCAAGGCGGCCCTCGGCAACACCTTCGGGGCCGCTGGCGCCATCGAGTCGGTGCTGGCGCTGTTCGCACTTCGTGACGGGATCGTGCCGCCGACCTTGAACCTGAGCCACCTCGACGGGCGGGTCGAACTCGACGTGGTCACCGGCGAGCCCAGGCGATCCGACTACCGTTACGCGGTCAACGACACGTTCGCCTTCGGCGGCCACAACGTCGTCCTCGTCTTCGGGAAGTACTGACGCGCGAACTCGGGCCTTCAGATGCCGACGGCCCGCTCCAGGTCGGCGAGCGAATCCTCCAGGTGCATCAGCAGTCGCTGCAGGTGTGGCACGCTGCGGCGGCACCCGACGAGACCGAAGTCCAGATTGCCTGCGTTGTTGGTCAAGGTGATGTTCAGTGCCTGGCCATCCAACGCGATCGACAGCGGATAGTTGCCGTCGAGCCGGGCGCCGTTCCAGTACAGCGGCTCTGAAGCACCAGGAACATTGGAGATGACGATGTTGAACGGCGGCGGCACGGAGGAGACGAACCCGGGCACCACCCCCAGCGCGATCCCCGACATCAGGAACGCCGACAGTGCCAGCGCCTGCGTCCGCGGCAGCTCGGCGAACACCTTCTTGTTCTCGCTCATGGACGTGTTGATCGCGTCGAGTCGCTTGGCGGGGTCGTCGACGTCGGTGGCCAAATTGCACAGGATGGTGCCGACCATGTTGCCGCCGGCGTCCTGTTCGTCCTTCGAACGCAGGCTGATCGGCACCATCGCCACCAGCGGCGTGTCCGGCAACGCGTCCTGCTCGACGAGGTATGCGCGCAGCGCACCAGCGCACATCGCCAGCACGACGTCGTTGACGGTGACGCCCGCCGCGGACTTGACGGCCCGAATCCGGGCCAGCGGCCATGACTGCGCAGCGGCGCGCCGGGCTCCGCCGATCGGGACGTTGAACATGGTCTTGGGCGCCCGGAACGGAAGGGTCAGTTGTTGCTCGACCAGGGCGGCCCTCGCCACCGACAGGGTGGAAGGTGCAAGGGACGCAAGCGAACCGACCGTATCGGTAATGGTCTGAAAGACCGAGCGCGACGGTTCTGAGTCCTTGCTCCTCGGTGTGGGGCCAAGTGTCCATGGCACCCGGATCTCGCGGTCATCGGGGTCCGAGGTCATCGACCGGATGGTGAGGCGCTGTGCAGAGACCCCGTCGAGCAGCGAATGGTGGATCTTCGTGTACACCGCGAAGCGGCCGTCGCTGAGGCCCTCGACGAGGCTCGTCTCCCACAGTGGGCGATGCCGGTCGAGCAGTGTGCCGTGCAGCCGCGAGACCAGCTCGAGCAGGTCGCGCACCCGGCCGGGGCGAGGCAGAGCGGACCGGCGCAGGTGGTAATCGATGTCGACGTCGTCGTCGAACGCCCAGGCGACGTTGGAGATACCGCCGAGCATTCGGCCAGGGTGCTTGCGGAACGTCGGCTGGAAGTCGTCGTTCTTCGCGAGCGTCTCGTACATGTCCCGGATGAAGTCGGGACCCGAGTCTTCGGGCGGCGCGAAGAGCTGCAGGCCCGCGACGTGCATCGGGTGTTCACGGGTTTCGCCGATGAGGAACATCGAATCGGTCGGCGAGATCAGCTTCATGGGCGTGACGGTACCCACACCGATTGCGGTTCACTCGTCTCATCGGCAAATACACAGGGGAACGTCACGAGGTGGCTGGCTGGCGCCGCGGGACGCTTCCCGGGAAGCCCTTGGCGCCGAGAGGAACTGGTCGTCGGCGGGGCGACGTGCCCGGGATCGGCCGGCGCGCTCCCGTCTCGGCTAATCTGGGCGGGTGGCGACCGAGGATGCGCTGGCTGACCGACCGTTTGGAAGCATTGCGCGCACCCGCCCGCAGCAACGCATCTTGACGGCCGCGCTCGACCTCATCGGCTCGCATGGCGTCAGCGGCACCTCGCTGCAGATGATCGCCGACGCCATCGGCGTCACGAAAGCGGCGGTCTATCACCAATACAAGTCCAAGAGCGAGATCGTCATCGCGGTCACGGAGAACGAGTTGGCGATCCTGGAGGACGCGTTGATCGCCGCAGAGGCCGACCCCCGGCGTCAGCAGGCGCGTAGGACGCTGCTGATCCAGCTGATCGACCTCGCGGTGACGCGGCGCAAGTGGGTGGGCACCCTGACCAGTGATCCGGTGATCATCCGAATCCTCGGTGAGCACCCACCCTTTCTCAGCTTCATGAGCCGGTTGTACGGGGTTCTGCTCGACGAACGCGACGACACCCAGGCCAGGGTGGCGGCGGCGATCATGTCCGCGGCCATCGCGGGTTCCGTCGTCAATCCGATCGTCTCCGACCTCGACGACGAGGTGCTGCGGACCAATCTGATCGCGCTCATCCCGCGCCTGTTGGAGCTGGACTAAAGGAGGTAGATCCCGAGGATTGCCACCCATAGGACGGAGAGCCACGCGTCGGTGGAGGCCTTCAGCCACCCGGGCGCGGTGCGGACCTCCATGAAGTACCGAATGATCAACCGGCCCTTGACGAACCCCAGCAGGATCACGGCGAGGGTGATCGGAACGCTGGCCACCGCACCGCTCCCGGAGTGCCCGGGCGCCAGCCACCACGACACAATCGTGATGGCGCACAGGATGATCCAGACATAGGTGATGGGGCGTGTCGACGCAGAATCCGGCACCTCGGAAGCGGTGGTGGGCGTTGTCGTCACCGGGTCACCTCATCACGTAGAGCAGGCCGAAGATGACGATCCACAGCAGATCGATCATGTGCCAGTAGGTTGCGCCCGATTCGATCATCGACATTCGGCGACGGCGTGGGTTGCGTAGGTCGCGCACCACGATCCCGAGGATGACGAGGCCCAATGCGACGTGGAACAGGTGCACCCCGGTGAGCATGTAATAGAACGTGAAGAACTCGTTGCTCGTGATGGTGTTGCCCCTGGCGATCTCGCTGGCCCATTCGTAGCCCTTGATCGCGATGAACAGCACCCCGCACAAACCGCCGGAGTAGGTGAGTCGCAGTGCCTGACGGTGTGCACCTGCGCGGGCGGTGTGCACGCTGCGCGCGACGAACCACGAACTGGTGAGCAACACCAGCGTATTGAGCGCGCCCACATTGAGATTGAGGTGCTGCTGCGATTGCAGGAACTGCGCCGGGTGCATGGCCCGGTAGATCATGTAGATGACGAAGTAGGCCCCGAAGATGAAGAGGTCGCCCAGCACCATGACCCACATGTGGCCGTCGCCGGGAACGTGTGTCGCCCGCGCCGGAGCGTCGTTGTCGGTTGCGACGGTCATCAGTCCAGCGCCGGCTCGTCGGTCGGCTGCAGCTCGTTGGCCTTCTTGAGGAACATGATCACGCAGCTCAGCCAGATGCCGAACACCACCGTGCCCATCCAGAAGGAGATCGAGCCGTTCCAAGCGAAGGGGCCTGCCTTCGAGAAGAACACCGGTACGGCGAGGATCTCGGTGACGATCTGCCAGACCGTCACGTAGGCAAGCCATTTGGGAAATATCTCGTTGCGGTCGTAGAGGATCGCGATGGCGAACGCGAAGTAGGCCGTCGTGAAGCATCCCAACGAGCCGACATAGGACAGCAGGCCGAGGTCGTAGAGCAGCGCCATCAGCTCTGGATCGCGATCCGGTCGCAGCGTCGCGGTGAGGAAGCAGAAGGAGACCAGGAGGCAACCCGGCAGTGCGCCGACCGCCATCGAGCCGATATAGGCATAGGCCAGAACGGAACCCGCCGTCATGCGCTTCATGTGATAGGCCACGATGCCGTTGGCGACCCCGGCTCCGCCGACGATGAGAATCAGCAGTCCGAAGCCGATCTTGATCGTGGTGGAGTGGTCGAGGAAGAACCGGGTCATCTGATCTTCGGTGATGTCCGGCCGCGGTGGCGGCATCACCCTGGCCAGGGCGAAGAAGATTACGCCGAATGCCATGTAGAACGCTGGCACGATCCAGAAGACCAGCCAGACGTCCCGCTTGCCCGCCTTCGGTGGCTGGACGGGGGCCGAACTCGGCGCGCTGCCCGTCGAGATCACGCTGCTCACGCGCTGACTCCCTCCTCGACGGCCTGACGTTGCAGTGCACCGCGTAGGACGAAGAACATCACGATGATGAAGAGCGCATACGCGCCGTTGCGGAAGTAGAACGACACCAGCCCGTTCCAGGCCAGCGGACCGGTGGTGAAGATCGCCGCGCCGACGGCGGGCGCCATCAGCAGCGCGGTGACGATGCAGAAGTGGCCCGCCCACCTGGGAAACACCGGATTGGGTCCGTCGTCGAAGTAGATGGCCAGTGCCAGAAGCAGATTCTGCCCGACGAGCATGCCGACCGGCGCGATGAAGATGACCCACGCCATGTCGTTGAGCAGCATGACGAGCTCGGGGCTGCGGTCGGGCCGGAAGGCGGCGACGAGGTAGTAGAT
>NZ_JBOGDD010000050.1:0-2287 GCF_050701675.1 Mycobacterium sp.
GATGGGCTGCGCTGGGCACAGGTGGTCGCCGGTGAATCCGCACTCGGCCCAATCATCAAACGCGCCAAGGAACAACTGCGCGCCCTACCCGATCCCCTGACCTACGGACTGCTGCGCTACCTCAACACCGACGTCGACCTACCCGGCCCCGACCCCACCATCGGATTCAACTACCTCGGACGCCTCGGGACTGGCGCCGCGGAAATGCCCGGTGAACTGTGGCAGGTCAGCCAAGAGGGCCTCTCGGTCGCCGACGCCGCCACCGCAGTGCCAATGCCGTTGGCGCACACCATAGGGCTCAACGCCGTTGCCTTGGAAAACGAGACGGACACCGACGCCGGCCCGCACCTGCACGCCACCTGGACCTGGGCGCCGTCGGCTCTGGACTACGGTCAAGTCAGCCGACTCAGCCAGCTGTGGTTCGACGCCCTGGCCGGCATCTGCGCGCACGTCCGACACGGCGGCGGCGGACTGACCCCCTCGGACATCACTCCCGCCCGGCTCAGCCAACCCCAGATCGACGAACTGCAGCAGCTATACCGCGTCGCCGACATCCTGCCGCTGACCCCCCTGCAGCAGGGACTGCTCTTTCTGGCCAGTACCACCGGCAGCGACGCCGACCTGTATGCGATGCAGCTCGACGTCACCGTCACCGGCCCGCTAGAACCCGATCGCCTGCGCGATGCCGTACACACGGTGATCAATCGCCACCCCAACCTGGCGGCCCGGTTCTGCGAACAATTCGATCAGCCGGTCCAAGTCATCCCCACCCACCCCCAAACACCCTGGCAATACCTGGAACTCGATGCCGATGTCGAGGAACGGATCCAGCAGGTGTGCGCCGCCGAACGCGTCGCAGTCTGCGATCTCACCGACCCGCCGGCCTTTCGGGTGGCTTTGATCCGCACCGCCGAAGAGCAGCACCGGGTCGTGCTGACCAATCATCACATCGTGCTCGACGGCTGGTCGCTGCCGATCCTGCTGGGGGAAATCTTCGCCGGCTATTACGGGCAGCGGCTGCCCGCCGCGACGCCGTATCGCCGCTTCGTCAGCTGGCTGGCCCATCGGGACGTCGAGGCTGCTCGCGCTGCGTGGCGCGAAGTGCTGGCCGGCTTCGACACCCCCACCCTGGTGGCCCAGTCCAGTCGGTCAGAGCCGGGACGGCGCGGCACGACCTCTGCTCTGGTATCCGAGGAGACCACCCGGGCCCTGGTCGAGCTGGCGCGGTCGTGTCACACCACCGTCAACACAGTGCTGCAGGCCGCGTGGGCACAGCTGCTGATGGAGCTGACCGGACAGCACGACGTCGTCTTCGGCACCGCGGTCTCGGGCCGGCCCACCGAGGTGCCCGGCGCGGAATCGATGGTCGGTCTGTTGATCAACACCGTGCCGGTCCGTGCGACCGTCACGGAAGCCACCACCACCGCCGGGCTGCTGGAGCAATTGCACAGTGCCCACAACCACACGTTCGACCACCAACACCTGGCGCTCAACGAGATTCACCGCGTCACCGGCCACGACCAATTGTTCGACACCCTTTTCGTCTACGAGAACTACCCGATCGACACCGCCGCGTCGTTGGACGTCCGCGAGTTGGCCATCACCGACGTCACGGCCCGCGAATCCACCCATTACCCACTGACATTGCAAGCCACGCCTGGCAGCCAACTGGGCCTTCGCGTCGAATACGGCACCGACGTATTCGACGCGGCCAGCATCGAGATGCTCACCGCCCGGTTGCAGCGGGTATTGGAAGCCATGGCCGCTGATCCTGGGCTGCGGTTGTCCTCGATGGATGTGCTCGACGCCGAGGAACACAACCGCGTCGACGAGTTCGGCCACCGCGCGGTGCTGACCCAGCCCGCCCCGGCGATGTCGATCCCCACACTGTTCACCGACCAAGTCGCCCGCACCCCCGACGCAGTCGCCCTGACGTTCGGGGAACGCTCGTGGACCTACCGCGAACTCGACGAAACCTCGAACCGGTTGGCCCACCAGCTCACCGGTCTGGGTGCGGGTCCAGGACAATGCGTCGCGCTGCTGTGCTCCCGGTCCGCCGACGCCATCATCGCGATCCTGGCAGTGCTCAAGACCGGGGCAGCGTACCTACCCATCGACCCCGCCCACCCCGACACCCGCATCGACTTCATGCTCACCGACGCCACCCCCGTCGCCGCCATCACCACCACCGAACAGGCCGACCGATTGAACGGCCGCGGCGTCACCGTCATCGACATCACCGACCCCCACACTCACACCCACCCCGACACCGCACTACCCACCCCGA
>NZ_JBOGDD010000051.1:0-3864 GCF_050701675.1 Mycobacterium sp.
CTGCAGGTTTCTCAGACCGCTCGCGGTGATGTCCTCTGAGAGGCCGTCTCCGTTGTCGAGGACCTCGATGCTCAGGTCGTCGTCGACTCTGACCAGGACCGTGACGTCGGTGGCGGCGCCGTGGCGCACCGCGTTGCTGACCGCCTCGCGGACCACGGCTTCGGCATGATCTGCGAGGGCAGGCTCGATCACCGACAGCGGCCCACTGAACTGCGACTTGGTCCGGACACCCGTGCCCGCGAACTGTTCGATCGCCTCGTCGAGCCGCTGGCGCAGCCGTGTGGGCCCTGCCCCGGTTCCGTGCAGGTCGAAGATGGTGGTGCGGATTTCCTGGATGACGCCTTGCAGGTCGTCGACAGACTCGGAGAGCCGTCGCTTAATCTCCGGTGATGCAATTCGGGCGATCGTTCCCTGCATCCCCAATCCGATGGCGAACAGTCGTTGGATGACGTGGTCGTGAAGATCTCGAGCGATTCGGTCGCGATCGGAGAGCACCTCGACTTCGCGCATCTGCCGCTGAGTGACGGCCAGCTGCCAGGCTAGCGCCGCCTGATCGGAGAAGGTGGCCATGGCATCGAGTTGTTCCTCGGTGAAGGGCGGGGCGCCTTTTCGCCGCGCCGTGATGACCACTCCGGCGACGGTGTCGGTGGTCCGGAGTGGAAGCACCAGCACCGGGCCCGTGCCTTCCAGGATGTCGTCGACCATGTCGTCGTGCTGACCCCGAAACGGCGTGCCATGCCGAAACACCTCGCCGATGGTGTTCGCCGTCAACGGTATTGACGTGAGGTGCGCAGAATCGGTTGTCGCACCCGCGGTCTCGGCGATATTGAGTGAGATGACCTCCTCGACGGGGACGTCACCGTCGGCGGGCACTGCAACCAAGGTGACGTCGGCGCGTGTCAGGTCGTGCGCTGCGTCGGCAATGAGTCGAAACACCCGGCTGGGGTCGATGCCAGAGAGCAGCTCGGTAGCGATGTCACGGGTGGCTCGCATCCATGACTGTCGGGTGCGGGCCAGCTCGTAGAGTCGCGCGTTCTCGATGGCAATGCCGGCCGCTGCTGCCAGCGCTTGCGCCAACGCCTCATCGTCGTCGTTGAACGGCTGCCCGGAGGCCTTCTCGGTGAGATAGAGGTTGCCGAACACCTCGTCTCGGATGCGCACCGGAACCCCGAGAAAGGTGCGCATGGGCGGGTGGTTGGGGGGAAATCCAACCGACGATGGGTGATCGTGAATGTCCTGCAATCGGATCGGGATTGGTTCGTCGATGAGCAGACCGAGCACGCCGCGCCCCAGGGGGAGGGGACCGATCTGCTGCCGGGTCGCTTCGTCGATGCCCTCGTAGATGAACTCGACCAGATCATGGCCGTGACCACGGACTCCGAGTGCCCCGTAACGAGCATCGATCAGCTCGACGGCGGTGTGCACGATGGTCCGCAACGTGGTGGCCAGATCGAGTCCGGCGGTGATCGTGAGCATGGCCTCGACGAGTCCGTCGACGCGGTCGCGCTCTTCGATGATCTGTTCGACGCGGATCTGCACTTCGGTGAGGAGTTCGCGCAGCCGCAGCCCGGAGAGGTCCCGTAGGGGTCGCCCCGGGCCGGAGGGGGAGAGGGGTGGCGTCGGCACTACTCACGACTCGGCGCGGGGTGGGCGGTCGAGCTTCGTGGCGAAGACCGCCGCCTGGGTGCGCCGTTGCATCCCCAGCTTGGCCAGGAGCCTGGAGACGTAGTTCTTGACGGTCTTCTCGGCCAGGAACATTCGATCAGCGATCTGCTTGTTCGTCAACCCTTCGCCGAGCAGATCCAGCAGCACCCGTTCTTGATCGGTGAGACCAGAAAGAGGGTCGGAGCGTTCCGCTGCACCGCGTAACTTGGCCATCAATGCCGCCGCTGCGCGATTGTCGAGCAGGGAGCGGCCCGCGCCGACTTCCTTGATGGCCTTGGCGAGTTCCATCCCCTTGATGTCCTTGACGACGTATCCGCTGGCGCCGGCGAGGATGGCGTCGAGCATCGCCTCGTCGGAGGTGAAGGACGTCAGCATCAGGCAGCGCAGGTCGGGAAGTCGGGACAGCAGGTCGCGACATAGTTCGATGCCGTTGCCGTCGGGCAGCCGGACGTCGAGGACTGCCACGTCGGGCCGAAGCGCCGGAATCTGAGCCAGAGCATGACTCACGGTTCCGGCTTCGCCGATGACGTCGAGCTCGGGATCAGCGCTGAGCAGATCGATCAAGCCGCGACGGACCACCTCGTGGTCGTCGACGAGAAAGACGGTCACCATGATGTGCCCTCACGATCGACTACGACGAAGACCGAAGTCGATTCTCCGCTTGAGGAAACGATAGGCCATCGGGCGGGGCTTCGGACCATCACAGCAGACCATGTGGGGCGCAGACGACCACCGAGCAGTCAGTGTCGTGCAGTGCAGCGTAGCTCGGTGGGCCGATCATCTCGGACACGCCGTGCGCCCGCCGACGGCCGACGATGACGAGCTGGATCGAGGGTGCGTGGCGCGACAGATAATTCAGCAAACTACCGTGCACGGCAACGGGTCGAACGTCGAGCTCTGGATACTTGCGGGTGCATCGCGCCAGCCGCCGGTTCAGGCTCGCTCTGATCCGGCGGTTCTGTTCGGCGACTGCATGACTGTCGTGGAGGTCGGTGAATTGCGAATGCCACACGGCGATGACGACCAGCGGGGCGTTGCGCAGCAACGCTTCGTCGATCCCGCGTTGAAGCACAGCCTCGCAGTCGGAGGACGAGTCGACCTCGACGACGATCGACCCGGTCGTGACCGGCGACGGGTCGTAGCCACGAATGATGGCGACCGGACAGAGAGCGCGGGTGGCGAGCTCGGCAGCGGTGGACCCGATTCGTCCCGACACATGTCGCAGGCCGATGGCGCCGACACATATCATCGCTGCCGCGCGGCTGGCCTGGAGCAGCATGTCCGTGGGCCGACCTTGAAGGATCTCGACTTCGATCTTCACCGGTTTGTCGGTGGATTCCACTGCGGTGAAGGCTTGCCTGACCGCGATCTCGGCCGTCGCGAGTACGCGGGCTGAATCCTCGGGAGTCGTTGGGCCGGAGGGTGGTTCGATCGCGTAGACCAGGCGTATGGGAATGTCTCTGTCGACGGCTTCTTCGACGGCCCACAGCGCGGCCGTCAGGCCGCTTCGCGATCCGTCGATGCCGACGACGACTGAGGGTGACGCTGGGTGTGTGTCTCGCATTGTCTGCCCCATGTTCGGTCGGTGTCGTATACGACGCTAGGTGCAGGCCCGCGCGGTGGGTCAGAGCAGAAAGTCCCTTCGATGCGGTCGTTGGTCCCTGCTGTGGGGACCTGGTGAATGGACGACGGATGACCGGTCACGGAAATGACAGCGTCGACTGTTCCAGGGTGAAATCACTCGAACGACGATCACGGGCGCTGACGAAGACTGCGCAACCGCCGTACCAACCGATCCGAGCAACACGCCGGCGAAGCCCCCGCGACCATGGCTACCTACGACCACCAGTTGAGCTCGCCGGGATTCCTCGGTGTGCCAACAGGCCGGGCGGTATCGGACTCCTCTGACCCGTCGACGGCGACGAAGATCATTGATTGCGCTGTCTCCGGCGATGTTTCAGGTTCGCAGCCGAGGTCATGCGGGTTCCCTTCGTCAACCCGCGCGGTCCGCGAGCGCTCGGCCGACGTTGCATGGTGTGTAGCGCTCCCTGCAGGGGAGTTGGTCCCTTCCCACGGGGGGTCTAGGGTCTCGCGGACGGCAACGCCGTGGTGCGCAGGCCGATCGTGATCAGGTGCGGCGGCGAGAGTCGTCGTGCAGGAACAGTACTGAGCAGTCGGGATATCCGAGGATCGGATGAC
>NZ_JBOGDD010000052.1:0-2279 GCF_050701675.1 Mycobacterium sp.
ACCCAGGCTCGTTGGCGTCGCGCGCCCATCGCCGGCCAACACTCAGCCAGGAAGCGTCAAGCGGCGGGCGATGATGTCGGCTGCGACCGAGGACAGAGTCCGCTCGTACGCGTAGGAATAGGCGCGCAGCCGATCTACGCCCTCGTCGGCGGAAATTCCCAACTGCTCGGCCACCATGCCGGCCGCGACGTGTACCTGCGTTCGGGTGAACGCATCGCGGCCCTGGTTGAGAGCGTCGAAAGTCACGATGGCGTCGAGTGCACGCTGGGCGCTCCCGGCCAGGGATACCCAAATTTCCCAGTTGGCCTGTAGCCGTGCGGCGATCGCTGTCGCGAAGGCCGACGCCCGGACGCGTTGGGCGTCGGTGAGAGCGCCGGGGTCTCGCCGATACAACTCCAGCACGCCCATCGGTCGCTGACCGTCTGGCAGAGGAAAGGCGAACAGTGCACGGACGCCCAATCGGGTTGCGTCGGCGACAAAGGATCGCCAGCGCGGGACATCGTCGTCGGTGTCCAGTTGGGGATAGAACTGTGGGTATTGCTTGAGGTAGGCGTCAAAGCAAGGTCCCTCGCCGATGGTGTACTGCAATTCATCGAGTTGCTGGGCGACTGCGTCGGTCGCGTATACCAATTCCCGGCTCCGGGTTGTTGGGCTCAGTACCGCGACCGAGACTCCGTCGATTCCCGCGGTACGCGGCACTGGCGCACACAAGTCACTCACCCCCGCGAACAATGGGTTGGCGCCGGACTCAACTACTTGATCGCTGGGTCGGGTGACTTGAGGCGGCGGGTATTCCAGATCATGTTCGCCCGGGCACATCGCATTAACTCCTTCGGCTCAAAATCAGAACTGTGGCGAAGCGATCCGCCGTCCGCGAGTGCTACCCGAGATCGGCGTAGGTGAATCAACCGCCCGCACCTGCGCCGGGCGGTCGCCCGGGCCGCCGAAGACTTCGTCGTTGTCAGGTCGATGAGGGGCGGATTCGCGTCCGGACCGGCGGTGGCCGCGGGGCGCTCGCGCGCGGTGCTCATGGCTGCCTCCTGATGCCAACCGCTGCGGTATGAGACTCAGGTCGGCTACCCGCACGTTCGGGTGTCAAACTCCCAAAATCACTAGGTATCACTAGGTCGGACATCGCCGTGCTAGTCGTGGAGATGCTCAACGCGGTCCGTCGACGGTAACCTCCCGGCCGCCGACGTTTCCGGCCAATCGCACCGGGGTAATCCCACGCGATGTCGCCGAGCCGATCATGATCGTCGAGCGCATTGGCGTGGCGATCTCCGCCAAACCGCTTGCGCTCGATGCGCGTCACGCTCAACGCGTCGCCGATCTCTCGATCTATCTGCGGCAGAGCCATGCTGAACACGACCTCGCGTCGCTCGGACTGTTGGCGGCGAAATGAGTTCGGCATCGTTGGGAAACTCATCTCGCTTCGCCACGTGGCCGGTCGCCGACGGAGGTACGCCGGCGAGCACGTGGCGTGGGTGGCAGCGCAACTTTCCCGAGTTGAACCTCGACGACTGCCCGGGGCTGGTGTTGGTCGCACCTCATCCGAACGACGAGACGCTCGGTTTCGGCGCGACGGCGGCGGCCCTCCGGTCACGCGGCGTGGACGTCCAGGTGGTATCGGTGACCGACGGCGGCGGAGCCCATCGCGGGCTGTCGAGACGGGAACGCGTGTGGCTCGAGAGCGATCGGCGAGCCGAATTGCTCCGTGCCACACAGATCCTCGGTCTGAGTGCGCCCGTCACACTCGGTCTGCCTGACGGCGACTTGAGTGCCAACGAGCCGGAGCTGACGGCTTTCCTCGCCGGGCTGCTCGAATCGATGCCCAAGGGGACGTGGTGTGCCGCCACGTGGCGTGGAGACGGGCACCTCGACCACGAGGCGGTGGGACGATCGAGCGCAGTCGCGGTCGGGCGTACCGGCGCCACATTGCTGGAGTACCCGGTGTGGATGTGGCACTGGGCCCGGCCGGACGACGACGCAGTTCCGTGGCACCGGATGTCCGCGATCCGGGTCGACCGTGCGGCGATAGGACGCAAGCAGCACGCCATCAGGGAGTTTCGGACGCAGCTCACACCGTACGAGCCGGGCGTCGATCCGATCCTGCCGCCGTTCGCCGTGCGACGACTTCTTGCCGTGGGGGAGGCGGTGTTCCATTGATGAGACTGCTGCCCGACGAGATTTTCGAACGACTTGCTTCATATCTTCAGCGAATTCCCGGTGCAGGACACTAGGCGCTGGTCTCACGGCTCGGATCGGCAACCGGTTTGGAC